>CAIWIS010000683.1 GCA_903912795.1 uncultured Bacteroidales bacterium | reverse complement strand
GCTTTTACGTATGCATTTCAAATAAAAGTAGCTACAGCCACAGGTTCAAATGCACCTTGGAATGTTGTTGTAAAAGTGTATGATGCCTCTAATGCTGAAGTTTTGTTGGCAATAAGTCAAACTAAATCACAAGGAAGCCTTAAGACGACTGCTGCTGGAACTTATGTAAATGCTTCAGTTGTAGGTACACTATTAGGTGCTCCAAGTGCTAATGTAAAATATATTACCATTCAGGTTCACTTGGGACAAATGCTAGCGAATACTCCAACTCTCGATAATTTTACATTAACAGCAGCAGGTGTAGCTGCAAGTACTACGCTTACACAGCCGGCAAGTACAGCGTTGAGTTATGAAATTGGGAATGGACCTTCTGCTGAACAATCGTTTCAGGTAGCGGGCGCAAATCTGGGTAGTAATAATGTTACAATTACTCCTGGTGCAAATATCGAATTATCTACTGCATCTGGTTCAGGTTTTGCTTCTTCTGCCATTACATTAACTCCTGCCGGTGGAACAGTAGCGACAACAACCCTTTATGCACGACTTATTGCCGGTCAAAGTCTTGGATCAGTGGGAGCGAATGCAACCCGACAAGTGAATGTTGCAGCAACCGGTACTACTACTAAAACCATTCAATTTACTGGCACTGTAAATGGTGTAGTTATCTCAAACCCTGTTAGTACTGCTATAGGATATATGGTAGGTAATGGTCCTTCTGCCGAGCAAACTTTTAATGTTTCAGGTTCCGGCTTAACTACCGACTTAGTTGTTACGCCGGGAGCGAATATGGAAATCTCAACTACAACAGGTTCAGGTTTTGCTACAACACCTATCACTCTTATTCAATCGGGAGGAACGGTAGCTTCAACAGCCATATATGCCCGTTTAATTGCAGGTCTGGCAGCTTCAACTTACAATGATGCTACTACAAAAGTTATTGCTTCTTCTACAGGATTTACAAGTAAAGAACTACAGTTTATTGGAACTGTTGATTTGGGTACTGGATTTGTAAACAAAAACACATTTGATATGAAATGTTTTACAACCAATAACACAATTCATGTATCGAGTGTGGAATTAGGAAAACTTATTGATATTTACAATAGTGTTGGTCAAAAAATTAAATCGATCACTGCCACAGCTAACAACAATATTTCATTGTCAGCGAAAGGTATATACCTTGTAAAAGTGGATGCTACTGTTCAAAAGGTAATTTTAAAATAATTCTCAAGATTGTTTAAGGTAGGTTGTTTTGTTAAAATCCCACTTGTTTGTATCGGTGTTCTAACGATATTTAAACAAGTGGGTTTCAAAAAAATCTAAAAACAAAAATTAAATTCAAACAATTAAAATAAAATCATTATGAAAAAATTAATTACATTCATCTTCGTTTTTGTAGCCTGTTTTACCACGCAAGCACAAAACATTCCATTGACAAATGGCGATTGTAGTACGGATGCTACACTTACGGGAGCCAGTCCGTTTATCATTCCAGGTTTCACTGTAGCTCAAACTTCTCCGGCGAATTTAAACCTTACAACATCAGGTGTTTCAGGAGGAAAATTAAAAATCTTTGGAACAACTAACGGTTCTGCCAACAATCAACTTACAATCACTACCGACAAAGTTGATATTAGTAGTTTTGCTGCAGATGCCACTTTAACATTTGGTTGTAATTTTACCTGTGGTACTGCCACTTCATCGGCACAACCCTACAATGTAACTATTATTGCCTATGCTGCTGATGGTGTAACTGTTATTTCAAGCGGTGCCACCAGTACTGTTCTAACTTTAACAAAGATTCAGGAAAATTCAAATGTAACTCCAGGTACAGTTATAAATGCCGGAGCAGTGGCGGTTATGAATAATGCAATGGGGAATTGCAAATACCTTAGTTTTCAATTACAAGTGGGTAAAATGATTACCAATAATCTGACTTTTGATGATTTTACATTTTATTCCGGAAAAGTGCCTACTTTTAATGTTACGCCATCTACTAATCTGGCATTAAGTACAGAGGCTGGTATTGAATCTGCCGAATCTTCATTTACAGTGGATGGATCTGCATTGACTTCGAATGTTTTAGTATTCGGTGGTGCAAGTTTAGAAATGTCAACAACTTCAGGCAGTGGTTTTTCGCAAGATACTCTCAAATTAATTCCGGCAGGAGATGGTTCCTTGGCTTCTACAACTATTTATGCCCGTATTAAAGCAGGTGTAGCTTCAGTGCCAACTGTATCTTCAACAATGGGCAATAGCACCGTTAAAGCATCCATTTATCATAAAGGTTCGGGGACTAAAATTGTACAATTTGCGGGAACTCTTACCGGCTTTGCCTCTACATTACCTGCAGTTGACACATTGACAACAAGTCCGGTAATTGCATACTCCAAAAATTTGAAAATTACAGCTAACTCACTTACTGCCGACCTGATTGTGAGTGCCGGATCGAAACTGGAAATTGCCACGGATAGTCTTTTCGCGTCGCCTCTATCGAGCATAATTTTACCTAGTGTAGGCGAAACAGTATATGTACGTCTGAAAAAAGGTCTTCCAATTGGCATCACAACTGACGAAACTACCAAAGTATCCATTACTTCTACCGGATTTATAAGTAAATACATACAGTTTAAGGGTAATTCTGTGGCTGAAACTGCTGTAAAGAATATAAACAGCTCTAACATTAAATGTTTTGCTGTTAACGGAAGACTTTACATTCAGGGAGTTGAGTTAGGGAAACATATTGCGATTTTCAATAATTTGGGACAAATAGTAAAATCGGCTACTGCCACAGATAATACTTGCATATCAATTCCAACTAAAGGAATATACTTTGTAAAATCAGATGGCTTTATTCAAAAAGTGATACTGAAATAAATTTTAAATAATCTTTATAATCAAAATCAAATAATTTTAAATATAATATTGTTATGAAAAAAATTTTTATTCTATTAATTGTGCTTGTTACTTGTTTTACTTTGCAAGCACAAACACCTATAACGGTGCCCAATGGTGATTTTAGTTCGGGTTCAACTTTGACAGGCACAAGCCCATGGACAATTACTGGCTGGACAATTTCAGAAAATATTGGAAATGGTGCAGGTGGTAATGCCGCTGTTACTGCCGCTTCAAGTGGTGTAATAAGTGGGGCACTTACACTCATTGGTACAAATTCAACTACTGCTACTTTAGCAACTGATAATGCTAACCAAGCAGCATTATTGGTTGAATCTGATAAGATTGATATCAGTAGCTATGCTGGGTCAACGACAGCTTTTACTTATGCATTTCAAATCAAAGTAGCAACAGTAACAACTAAAAATGCACCTTGGAATGTTGTTGTAAAAGTGTATGATGCCTCTAACGCTGAAGTTTTGTTGGCAATAAGTCAGACTAAATCACAAGGAAGCCTTAAGACGAATGCTGGAACTTATCTAAATGCTTCAGTTGTAGGTACACTTTTAGGTGCTGCAAGTGCTAATGTAAAATATATTACCATCCAGGTTCACCTAGGACAAATGCTAGCGAATACTCCAACGCTTGATACCTTTACATTAAACGCAGCAGGTGCTGCAGCTAGTACTACACTTACACAGCCTGTCAGTACAGCTTTGAGTTATGAAATAGGGAATGGACCTTCTGCAGAACAATCGTTTCAGGTAGCAGGGGCAAATCTGGGTAGTAATAATATTACCGTTACTCCGGGGGCAAATATCGAATTATCATCTAATAATTCAACTTTTGCTTCTTCCGCAATTACGTTGACTCCAGCAAGTGGAACTGTAGCGACCACAACTCTTTATGCGCGTTTAATAGCAGGTTTATCACTTGGATCGGCTGGTGGAAATGCAACCCGACAAGTGAATGTTGCAGCTACCGGAACAACTACTAAACAAATTCAATTTACGGGTAATGTAACAGGAATAACATCATCTGTTGCAGGTGGATCTGGAATAAGTTATATTCAAGGTGCAGGACCTTCAGCAGAAAAAACAATTACAGTACAAGGAGGTGGTTTAACTGCCGATGTGGTTGTAACACCGGGTTCAAATATTGAAATTTCAACTACAACGGGTACTGGATTTGCATCAACACCAATCACATTAACACAAGCAGGTGGTATTGTAGCATCAACTCCTATCTATGCACGCTTAATTGCTGGCTTGTCTGGTGGAACATACAACGATGCAACCGCCAAAGTTACTACTTCTTCAACTGGTTTTACAAGTAAAGAGATTCAATTTACAGGTACTGTAAGTGCTACTGTATCAGCGACGCAAAATATCAGCGATTTAGTGTTGTCAGGTGCTGCTACCGTGAATATTGCTGATGGAGGTGAATTGAATATTAATCAAAACTCATCTTCGGTTACAATGACTGTTTCGCCACTTGCTAAAGTTACATTGCCTGACAATACCACACTTACGAGCTCAAGTATTACACTTCAGAGTAATGCGGGTGGTACAGCTACTTTTGTAGACTTGAATAACACTTCGCCTCAAACTGTAACTGGTACTGTGCAGCAATATGTAGATGCCGGGCGTAATTGGTACATGGGTTCTCCAGTGACAACTGGAAATTCTTCAATGCTTAGTCTTGGAGATAGTGTAGTTCAATATAATGAAGTGTTAGAAAAATGGGAAAAAATAATCGGAAATTTAACTGCTGGTCGAGGATATATTCAAACCGCAGTTACATCTCACGGCTCTTCTGGCACAGTAAATTTCAATGGAACCCTAAATTCAGGAACTGTTACTGTTCCTGTAACGCGCACCGAATCGGGAAGTAGCAGAGGTTTCAACTTGGTTGCCAATCCGTATCCTTCGTATTTGGACTGGAGTTTGGTAAAAGCCGATGGAGCTAATGCCAATATTGGAACAACTATGTGGTTCCGCACTAAAACTGTCGGTGGTTTATACACATTCTCAACTTATAATAGTTCAGGAAATCAGGCTGTAGAAAATGGTTCAAGTACCAAAATTACGAAGTTTATTCCACCTATGCAGGCTTTCTGGATACGTGTAAATAGTGGCACAGCAAGTACAAATATTACATTTAAAAACTCAATGCGTGCTCATAAAGACGATAATGGAAATATTTTCAAAGCACCAAAACTGAATACACAACAATTACTTCGTTTGCAAATTTCGAATGGAACATACTCCGACGAAGCAGTTGTTTATTTTAATACAGATGCTTCGAATGCGTTTGATTCGTATGATTCGCAAAAAATGTTCGAGATTGCAAGTGCTACAAAACCTGAAATTTACACTCAAATAGGTTCTGAACAATTAGTTATCAATGGACTAAATACCATTCCTTATGATGCTGAAATACCATTGGGACTTATTACAAAACAAGCAGGTAACTTTAGTATTGCAGCAAACGAATTGCTGAACTTTGAGTCAGGAACCAGAGTGATGTTGAAAGATAAACTGAATCCGGCTATCGAAACTGAATTAACTCCCGAAACGGTATATAATTTTAATGCTCCAATAACTGCTGCTTCAACCGATCGTTTCAGTTTGATTTTCCGTGCTCCTGGTGTAGCAACCGCTACAAATAATTTAGGAAATATCAATGCACAAGTATTTGTAAATGCTGCCAATCAAATTGCGATTGTTGCTCCTGAGAAATCAAGTTATAGCATATACAATGCAGTAGGTCAACTTATAGATAATGGCATTGTAAATTCAAAACTCATAACTCATAACTCAAAACTAAGTGCTGGCGTGTACGTGATAAGAGTAAATAATCAATCAACAAGAGTAATTGTAAAATAAATAATTATGAAAACATACACAGCACCAATTATCGAACTTATTGTACTCGATAACGAAATTTCCTTGGCATTGGCATCAGCTCCACCTGCAGGTCCTTCTGAAACAAATAATGTTATCAGACCAGAGTTCTTTACGAATGACCCTCTGAAAACAAACCTGACTTAAATTGATTAAACAAAAAACAAATGGAACAACAAACATTTTTTCAACTGATTGAATGTTTGTTGTTTTTGTTTTTAAGCAAATCATAGAAAATGCATAAAATACTTATTGGTTCATGACAAAAATGAGATACTTCTTGTAACATATTGAATTACAAACATTAATTTTAGCTGCTACCTTTCGGAGCGGGACTGACCTCGTCCGATGAGCCGAAAAACAAGTGAGGTAGGCGGTTAAAAATCGTCCTTGTTTGAGTTCCGACGTATTCCGTCGGAATGAGTTTGGACGATTTGAGCCTACCGAGCGCAAGTTTTTCGAGTGAAGCGGGCGTAGTCTTGAAAAGCACGTTTAAGTGAATGTAAAACAAAACGTGTTTTGTTTTTACTGAACGTAGTGCTTTCAATGAAATTAATTTTTTTGCATACTTTTTTGTGTCAAGACAAAAAAGTATGTGGGGGATGGGGCAAAGCCCCAAATTTAAAAAATTTATTACTATCGAATTAAATATTTTTTGTCATATACTAAGAAAATACTTAGTTATTATACGCATTGAAACAAAAGCACCTAATCTATGAGACTTTTTTGTTGTGTATTTCTACTGATTTTCGCTTTTCTTTGTATCAGAAATTTAGAAAACTATCAACTCAACAATTTAAAACTGAAAGTTTAAATTTTAAAGAATAAATATATATGAAAAATAGTTTAGTTGCTGCACTTTTGATGCTAGCGTTTAATGCACTTGCCGCAGTGCAACCAACTGTAAAATACAGTGTTAACAGTGCCGAGTACAGCATCCAATGGGATGCGAAATTTGCTCAAATCAATAATCTTACACCCGAGATTGATATCAATGACAAGTGGGTGCCGGTAAGTGAGTTTAAAAGCATTAGATGGGAGAAAAAAGAAGGAACCCGATTGAGTGAAGTAAATAAATACACCGGCAAGGTTGAATATTTATATCTTATCTGCGAAAACCATCCTTTTATTTCAAATTTCACAATAGAGTTCGAATTGATGGAAGGTCGTCCCTATCTGGTGATGAATTCATCACTTCAGGCATCAAAGCAATTCAAACTTGGTGGTATCAGACTGTTTACTTCCGCCAAAGAAAATATTATTTTGCCAGGGAATTCAAAAGAATGGATGATTTTTACCGAAAGTGTTGCTGCACCTCATACAGGAGCAATCATGTATCCATATCAATTAGGAACTAAAAAAGCCAATGGTGGCTCCTATTCCAAAGCACATACAGGTGTTTGGTTGAGTATGTTGGTAAACGACAGTAAAAACTGTGCATTTTCATTTGCAAGCATTGCCAGTGAATTGTGGCCCAATAATTTCAAATGGGAATTGCCGGTGAAAGATGATTTTAATAAACTGAAACTTTCGGCGCGAAGTGGTGCCGTTTATGAAAAAGAGAAAATTTATGTTCCCGCAGGAAAAACGATTACTACCGATGCATTTTTGGTTGGTTTCTGGGAAAACCAACGTCCTACACAAATTTTACTTGAAACAGGCAAAATTATGGGCGAAAATGTGCGCAAAGGTAAACCTATGCGTAGCCCCGAAGCGGGTTGGAGCTCATGGCATACGTATGATAGAAGCATTACCGAAAAATCTTTCCTGACATCATCCGATTTTATCAATAAAAATCTGAAAGAATCCGGCTGGAAGCAGATTCAGATTGACGGAGGATGGTGGACAGAACCGGGACTTTACAACATTGATAATTTAGATTTTCCTAATGGCATTCGCTATTTGTCGGATTATGTAAATAAACTTGGACTTGATTTTGGGCTTCATGTGAGCCCGTTACGTACCAATCCTAAAGATGCAGTCGTTTCAAAAAATCTGGATTGGATTTTGAAGCCAGCCATTACAAAAAAAGTGGCAAAAGGGGATGAAGAGATGGAAACTACTATTGGAACTGTTTATGTGGATGGAAGTCACCCTGCTGTACCGGGATTCTCAGCTGGACGCTATCAACAAATGGTTGAAGGCTACAGACCTTCGTTTATGAAATGGGATCATACCTATGGTGGATTGGAAGAGGGTAAACGTTTTGATTCTACTATGACTTTTATGCAAGCCCACAATAAAACCATTCGTGCTATTCGAAGTGCTTTGCCCGAGGATATGATTGTTACGCGCAGTATGGGCTATCTGTTTGGCGCATTGGAATGCTACGATGCTGTTCGTATTGGTAACGACATTAATCATCCGGGTTATAAATCGGAAGCAGAACCTTATACAAATATTACGTACGGTAAAACATTGGGTACTATCGAAGATGATATTGTGGAAAAAGGATTAATCCGTTTTGCACGTTCCGTATCACAAAACTACTATGTTCACAAAAATATTGCCATTTGTGACCCGGATGCATTTTTTGTTTCTCCACTGTACAGCATTGAAGAAGCTAAATGCCACATGACATTGGAAGCCATTATGGGAGGTCTTTTCTTCTTTGGCGATAAAGTAGAATCGTTGCCTGCTGAACGGTTAGAGTTGTTGAAAAACAGGGACATTATGGCGGTAAACAAAATAGGTGTCCACGCCATTCCGTTGGATTTGTTTTCGGGAGTTGACATTCCAACGATTTGGAAGCTGGAAACCAAAGATCGACTTATTATTACCATTTTTAATTGGCTCGACAGCGATATAACAAAAACCTACAATCTCAAAACCGATTTTGAATTGACCAATTCAAAATATAAATTGACTGAGATATGGACAAAAAAGAATTTCGACATTGTTTCGGGTAAACTGACTCTGACTCAGCCTGCTCATACGGTGAAAATTATAGAATTTGTCAAATAATAATTGTTATATTAAACCATTGATGATAATATTGTCTAATAATAAGTACTTTTATCATATAATTCTAATTTCAATAAAATAAACATGCATAATCCCTTCAAAAAAATCGTAAGCTTTTGTTTTCTTCTTTTCTTTATGCTTTTTTTCAACATAAATTTATTATTGTCCCAAAAAGTCGCTGTTCCCATTAATTCTTATGGGGTTTGGGATCGTGGAGGAGGAATTGATGATTACTCAGACCCAAAAGCAGATTTCGTGATGGGAATTGAAGTATCAGCAAAATGGTCAGAAGTACAAGCAAGTGAACCCGACAAATTTGACTTCTCTATGTTTCAAGAGGTCTTAGATAAAGCGGCTAAATATAATAAAATTGTAAAAATCAGTATCAATGTAGGACCTGATTCCCCTAATTGGTTGTACGAAAATGGTGTTCCATTGGTAAAAGTTGACAGCGATAAGCCTTATAAACATGATAAAAAATTCATAAACTACCCATATTACGTAAGCGATGCCCATAAGAAATACTATTTTGAGTTAATCAAGCAATTCTCACTTTTCCTGAGAAATCAGCCGAAAGAGAAATTTGATTGCATTGCATTTGTTCAGGTGAAAACAGGAGCCACCGGCGACGAAGCACCTTACAAGGGAGAACCTAAAGAGGAAAAGTATAGTATTGATAGAAAGACGGAATGGGAACGTTTTCGCTTAGAGTCTTTTACTCAATTTAAAAAATATTTCAATGATGTAAAAGATCGTCAGATTGTATTAACTTTTAATGGTGTAGATCCTGAAAAGCAACCTGTTGCATACAATTGGGTGATGAAAACTATCGACCCTAAAATTGGTTTTGGTATTAAAGGAGGAGCTTACAACAGAGGGCATCATTTATCTGGCGAACAATCATTTAAAGAGCAATGGACGCCATACCTCATCAATCCCAAAGGAATGAAACTCTTTTCGGCAGCCGAAATGGATGAGTCCTGGCGTAAGCCAATATTTAACATTAATACAGAACTTGGTTTTTATTGGTCAGCTCTTAGTGGACTAAATACCGGTCTATCTTCTTATAATTGCTCTAAAAATGCAATTCAATATGCTATGGAGCATCAAGAAATTAGAGATATTTTTAAAATGTACAATAAATATTCGCAACAAGTTAGCCCTGCCACAGCAACTACTGCTTATTCGGTTTTTCATGAAGGACTGAATGCCGCCGATACAGTAAAATTTCCTGAGAAAACATTTGGAAAAGCGTACGAGAAGAATCGCGAACGATATGTAAATATTTGCAAAGAATATCAGTCAAGAGGTGCTAGAATTGATGATTTAGATGCTGTTATTATCGGTCAGGTAAACCAACGGGAAAGACAAACGGGTTATAATGATGCTGGTTGGGATATAGCCGAAGGAAACTTCGAACGTTTTTTGACTCAAATTAAACCCGACGAAACATCCATTGGACTTTTCAGAGTGCGTGGAACCATTGATAAAAATTCCTCCAAATACGACCGTTTTGCTCGTTCGTTCGAAAATGCAACCGGCAAAAACACCATGTATTTCAAATTTGATGACGAAATGTTTGCCACATCGAAACCTGAAAGCCTAACATTTAAAATTACATGGCTCGATAAAACTGCCGGTTCTACGTGGTCATTGAACTATAACAAGGGCGGAAAAAAAATGAAATCTGCTTTAAAGGTTAAAGGTATTGGGGATAACAAATGGAAAACAGAAACTATTACTATCAAAAGTCCTATCGTAAATAGAGGAGGCAAATTCGGTTCTGATTTTATGTTGGTTAATACCGATAAGAAAGATGATATTTTCAATGGTATTGAAGTAGAAATTTCCAGAAAATAAAAAAACAACAGCATGATACATTCAATTTTAAAAACTACTCAATACTCCATAGCTTTGGTGGGTGTATGTTTATCGGCTAATGCTGTTAGCCAAGCCAAGCGCCCAAACATTTTGGTGATTATGGGCGACGATATTTCGCGAAACAGCATGGGTGTTTATGGTAGTAAATATATTAAAACTCCAAATTTCGATCGAATAGCCAACGAAGGTGTGATGTTTACAAATGCCTATGTTTGTAATCCAAAAAGCTCTCCTTCAAGAGCTTGTTTCCTCACTGGTCGATATTCATGGCAACTCGAAGAAGCAGCAAATCACATTCCGGTAATGCCCGAAAAATTCACTTTTTATCCTACTGAGTTAGAAAAAGCCGGATACGATATTGGGTTTACCGGTAAAGGATGGAGTCCGGGAGTATATTATGGTGAACACAATCCTGCTGGTTGGGAATACAACGATATATCGTTAACACCACCTACAAAAGGTATCAGCAAAAAGGATTACGCCTCCAATTTCGAAGCTTATTTAAAGAAATTAGACAAAAGGAAACCATTTTGCTTCTGGTTTGGAACGCATGAAGCACATCGTAAATACGAGAAGGATTCCTACAAAAAAGCTGGAAAAGATTTGAATTTAGTCAATGTTCAGGAGTTTTTTCCTGACAATGAGTTGGTTCGGGGCGATTTAGCAGATTATGCTTTAGAAGTTGAATACCACGACATGATGATAGGTAAAGCGTTGGAATTATTAATCAAATATGGTTTTATTGATAATACCATAATCATTGCTACTTCCGATCAGGGAATGCCATTTCCACGAATTAAAGGTCAAATTTACAACGAAGATTTTCATGAAGCATTGGTCGTACGTTGGGGTGATAAAATAAAACCGGGCAGAACTGTGACCGATTTTGTAAATTTCCCTGATGTAGCGCCAACCATTATGGAAGCTGCTGGATTAAAGCCTCATAAACAAATGACAGGAAAAAGTTTTCTGAATCTGTTACTCTCTGAAAAATCAGGTAGAATTGATAAAACCCGCGATTTCTCATTAGTCGGCAAAGAACGTCACGATATGGGACGAGTAGAAGGTGATCAAATAAACGTAGGTTATCCTGCGCGTGCCATCAGAACTGATAAATATCTTTATGTGCATAACTATAAAGAAAACAGATGGCCGGCCGGAGATCCTCAATACGGCTATAATAACACGGATGACTCACCAACTAAAACCTACCTGACCGAGCTAAAGGAAACAGATATGGATTATAAGTACTACCTGATGGCATTTGGGAAACGTCCTTCCGATGAACTATTCGATATAGTGAAAGACCCCGATTGTGTCCACAATTTAGCTAACAATCCCCAATATGTTTCCGTGATAAAAGAGCTTAAAGCAAAAATGGATAAGGCTTTGAAACGGCAGAAAGACCCACGTGTATTGGGAAAAGGGGATATTTTCGATTATTATCCGCAAGCACGCGAAGAAAAAATGCAAAAAATGTACAAAGAGAAGTACTACAATATGTTTGATAAATTTTTCGAGAAATACGGATTTAAAACTGTACCAATTCCTGAAAACTGGGTTGAATCACGAGATGGTGAATAAACAATAAAATATAATTCAAATGAAAATCAACAATTTATTATTGCCTGCAGTTTCGTTGTTGGCACTGAATGCAGGTGCAAAAGAAAAGAAAACTGTTTCAAAACCAAATATTGTTTTTATTCTGGCCGATGATATGGGTTACCACGAAGCAGGTTGCTTTGGTGGAAAAATTATTGAAACTCCCAACATAGATGCATTGGCAAAACAGGGAATGAGATTTACAAATGCCTATTGTGGCTCTAATATTTCAGCACCTTCCAGAGGAGCTTTAATGACTGGTAAACACACCGGACATGCTTGGATTAGAGACAACAGAGAAATTGGAAATCCGGATGCTAATGTCCCATTAAGAGCTGATGAGGTTACTGTTGCCGAATTGCTCAAAAGCGCAGGATACACTACCGGAGCATTTGGAAAGTGGGGACTTGGTGGAATAAGAACAGAAGGTTCTACGCTGAATCAGGGCTTTGACCAATTTTATGGATATGTTGGTCAAATACATGCACACAATTATTTTACTACTTATTTACGTCAAAACGAAGATTCTGTAACTTTAACGGGTAATATCAAAACACCATTTACAGTTTATAGTCCGGTTGTTATTGAAAAAGAAGCAATAAAATTTATCGAAAACAGTAAAAGCAAACCATTTTTCCTTTACTTTGCACCCACATTACCACATAATCCATATCATCAACCCGACGATTCAGTGTTGGCGTATTATGCAAAAAAAACCGGTTATCCGGTAGGTGATGCTTATGCTGAAAATTTTAGTGTTCCTAAATATGCTTCATTAACTTCACGATTGGATACAGAAGTGGGTAACATTGTTGCAAAACTGAAGGAATTAAATTTATTGGAAAATACGCTTATTGTTTTTGCAAGTGATAATGGCACAGCACTCAGACCGGCTGAGGATAATTACTTACATACAGGTGGCGAACTGCATGGTCGCAAAAGTGAAGTGTATGAAGGTGGTATCAAAAGCCCAGTTATAGCTTGCTGGAAAGGCAAAATTAAAGCTGGTAGCACATCCAATCTTCTTTCAGGATTATGGGATTTTTTACCGACATGTGCCGAATTAGTGAAAGTAAAAGCACCTGCCGATATCGATGGTATTTCTTATTTGCCTACGCTATTAGGAAAAGATAAGAAACAAATAAAACATAAATATCTTTACTGGGAACGTGCAGGGGCTCAAGGTATCAGAATGGGAGATATGAAAGCTGTAATCTTCAATCAGAAAGGTCAGGAGCCAACTATTGAAATCTTCAATCTGGCAAACGATCCATCCGAAAAAACTGATTTGTCTGCCTCGATGCCGGAACTAAAAGCACAATTTTTAGACATTGCCAAAAACGGTCGTGTTGAATCAGAACTTTTTCCATTAATTAAAAAAGAGAAAAAAGCTAAAAAGCAAACTATTGAAGAATGAGAATATCAAAGTCTATTTTATCGCTTTTAGCATTACCTGTTTTACCGGTAGTAGCAGCAAACAACACTTCAAAACCCAATATTGTTATCATTTATCTAGACGATTTGGGTTATGGCGATATTAGTTGCTATGGAGGTAAGATTAAAACACCAAATATTGACGCACTTGCCAATAATGGTGTAAGGTTTACAAACGGTTATGCTACTTCGGCTACGAGTACACCAAGCCGCTATGGTTTGCTAACAGGAGTTTACCCATGGCGCAATAAAGATGCAAAAATTTTGCCTGGAACTGCACCTCTTTTGATAGGTACAGAACAACAAACCCTACCAAAAGTGCTTCGCAGTGCGGGTTATCAAACAGCAGTAGTGGCCAAATGGCATCTGGGAATGGGTACAGGTATTGTTGATTGGAATACAAAAATTACTCCGGGAGCTAACGAAGTTGGTTTTGATTATTCGTGTGTGATAGCAGCTACTCAAGATCGTGTACCGACAGTTTTTATTGAAAATGGTCGTGTTGTTGGTTTGGATCCTAACGACCCAATTCAGGTTAATTACGACACCAATTTTGAAGGTGAGCCAACCGGCAAGTTAAATCCTGAATTGCTTCGTATGAAGTGGCATCACGGACATAATAGCTCCATCGTAAACGGAGTGCCACGCATTGGTTATGTAAAAGGCGGTAAAAGTGCCAATTGGGTAGACGAAGATATGGCAGATTACTTTTTAGTGAAAGCACAGAACTATGTAAAAGAGCATAAATCAAAACCCTTTTTCTTGTTTTATGCCATGCATCAACCACATGTACCACGCACACCGCATCCGCGGTTTGTGGGTAAATCGGGTTTAGGGCCTCGTGGCGATGTAATTTTGGAGGCCGATTGGTGTGTGGGTGAATTTATCAAAACGCTTGAAAAAGAGGGAGTATTGGAAAATACCCTGATCGTTTTTTCGAGCGATAATGGAGCCGTATTAAATGATGGTTATT
>CAIWIS010000682.1 GCA_903912795.1 uncultured Bacteroidales bacterium | reverse complement strand
ATGTTTACTTACAGCTGAAGGATACAACCAATGCGCTAAAAATGTACGAAAAAAGCATACAAGCTTGTACTACTGTTGGCAATAAAAAAGGCATGGCGAGTGGCTACAACAACATTGCAGCTATAAAAACGGAGCAACGAAAGTCGAAAGATGCGCTGGAACTTTATGCCAAATCAGCACAGGCGCGTCAGGAACTGAATTCTGACTTGGACAAGGCAAATTTCGACCTGAATCTGGCCAAAGAATACATTGCTAAGAAGGAGTACAAAGCAGCTAAAAAACTTTTACTTGCCGTCGAAAATGTATTTGATAACACAAAAAGCAACAGCAATTTAATCACCAATTACAAATCGCTTATCGATGTGTATTCGCATTTGAATGAGCCGGATAGCGTGAATACGTACGTAAATAAACTGATGTCTCTTAATGTGGTTCTGCTCGAAAATTCGGTAATAAAACAAACGGCTGAACTTGAAACAAAATACCAAACAGTAAAAAAAGAGAAACTTTTATTGCAAAAGGAAAATGAGGCGAAAGAACAGCGGACTTTGTTGCTGCGAATATCGGCTCTTGCTTTTTTAATTGCATTGCTCGGCTTGATATTTTATCGCCAACAACGCACAAAACGTAAGCAAGAGTCGCGCGAATTTGCACTGCGTACTGAAATTGCCGAAATTGAAACTCAAAACATGCTTCAGGAGCAACGTATTAGCATTTCGCGCGATTTGCATGATAACATTGGTTCGCATCTCACTTTTATCATTTCGTCCATCAATAACCTGATGTTTAGATATAAAAATCAGAACGATGCTTTTGTCGAACAATTGCGTAAAATTGAAGCTTTTGCTGCCGAAACCATTGCAGAGTTGCGCGATACAATATGGGCTATGGATGTGGTTAATTTTCAATTCGACGACTTGAAAAACCGACTAATTGGTTTTATTGAAAAACAAAAATCGGTAAATCCTGATTTTAAAATTGAATTCGAAGTGGATGAAAGTAAGAGTTCGCCACTGCTCAATTCGTTTGCAGGCATTACAATTTATCGCATAATTCAGGAGTTTACAAACAACACCTTGAAACATGCAAATGCGTCCAAAATAATTATTTCGATAACTCAAGAAAATAATTATTTATATATAGAGCTTAATGACAACGGTATAGGTTTCGACATGGCAAATTGCAATCGTGGTCATGGACTGTATAATATGGAAAAACGCTGTCAAGAATTGAATGGGGAAATCAGCATACATTCGGAACCCGGAAATGGAACAGCAGTAAATTTGACATTTAAAACTGAATTTTTAAAATAGATTTCTCTCTGTTCCCCCTTCGGGGGTTAGGGGGCTTAATTTTCATATCATGATAAAAGTAGCTTTAGTAGACGATAATAGTTTTTTGCGGCATACCATTCTCGAAAAACTCCAGTTTTTCGACGATATCAACTGTAAATTTGTAGCCGAAAATGGGCGGGATTTACTCGCAAAAATTGAGAAAAACACTACTGTTGAACTCATTTTAATGGACATCGAAATGCCACTTATGAATGGCATTGATGCCACAGCCGAAATTAAACGCCTTTATCCACACCTGAAAGTGATTATGCTCACTGTTTTCGACAATGATGAGAATATTTTTAAATCCATAAAAGCTGGTGCTGATGGTTATTTGCTGAAAGATATTACCCCCGACGAATTATACAAAGCCATAATCGACACCATGAATGGCGGTGCATCTATGACACCTTCCATCGCCCTGAAAACGCTGCGCATGTTCCGCCAACCAGTTGATTTTGAGGTTGAACTGGACAATTCCGATTTAAAACTCACCGAACGTGAAATCAATGTACTCGAACAATTGGCCACTGGCATTAAGTACGATCAAATTGCAGCCAATCTGTTTGTTTCCACCGGAACAGTGCGCAAACATGTCGAGAATATCTACTTCAAACTGCAAGTTCACAACAAGTTAGAAGCCATTCAAAAGGCAAAAACCAATAAGCTTATCTGATACAATTTACATTGTAATCTCTTCCACTATCCCAGCTACTTCCAATGCAGCGTTACGGCCGGTATCGTGGAGCAAAACAACTTTCTTTCGCTTATCGTATAGCATGACATCGACACTCGAAGTCATGCTTTCTTCAATGCGTCCATCCATAAATCCCGAAATGGGCGATGCTAATGCTGTTGCTTTAGCTCGATACGCAAGTATGTCGAGGCGGTAATTGGGATTTTCGAAACATAATTCTAATGTATGCTCGTCAACTTTCGATTTTCTTATTTTGGAACCATTATAGGTTGTAAACTGTATTAACCTATCGCCCAACCACATGCCTGCAATACAACCTACAAACGATCTTCCGAGCCACGGAATATTGGCCACTGAAGCTTTGAGCGAAATGCCGAGCGTACTGAAATGGTTGGTTTGCAACCAGAAATAAGCACTCGGAAACGAATGTCCCCAGTCCTTTTCCATATATCCTCGTCCACCACTAAAGTCAACAACTTCGCCATGTATGAATAGTTCACCTTGTATACTATGATCCATACTCAAAATGCCGTGATAACACTCCATAAACGGAACAAACGTGAACGGACCCATAATGCCAGGCGAATACCAACTCGAAGGCCAAGGCGTTAGGTTTTCGAACTGCAATTTACCGCTCACAGTAGGCAAGTTCAACTCCAAACTTTTGCTCGAAAACACATTATCAGCAATCCGAACGTTGAAACTACCCGATTCAGCACGAAACTCCGCCCTATCAAATTTGTGGTATTCCGCAGCACCATTTTTACCATCGAGTACTTGCACAAAAGCCTGCTGCCGCCCTTCGTCGTCTATCGCCACACCCGGAATAAACGCAAAAGCTTTCGTTTCGTCGGCATTCACCAATTTAAAATACCACCCTTCGAAATATTTTTTTGTTTTTCCCCAACCCTGAAACTCATCAGGATGAAAAAGCGCATGCAGGTTTTTTATCATTGGTTTTATTTTTTCCGACCGCTTTTCTTGAGCGCCTGATCGAGCAAATACAAGATTTGCCCGTTGGTGCTGCGAAATTCATCGGCAGCCCATTTCTCAATCGCATTCATTGTATCGGAGTCGATACGCAATACAAAGCTTTTATTTTTTGTTTCTTTTGCCAAAATAAAACTAGTAACTGGTAAATAAAAAAATTGTAAATGTATTTATTGGTGCAATGTTCCTGCATTTACAACGGGTTGAGCACCTTCTTCGCTACAAAGCACCACCATCAGGTTGCTTACCATGGCAGCTTTTTTGTCGTCGTCCAAATCAACCACTTGCTCGTCGGCCAATTTTTTCAACGCCATTTTTACCATGCCTACAGCACCT
>CAIWIS010000681.1 GCA_903912795.1 uncultured Bacteroidales bacterium | reverse complement strand
GAGTAGTTTCGGCATTTACCTTTACCCAAAATGCTTGCATAGGTGGAATATATCCTGTTACTGTACCTGTGCCACTATTGTTAGTACCTAAACCTGTTTCTGTTTGTACGGTTTCGAACTGGTATGTTGGCGTTAATCCAGCGGAACGAGTTTTATACCAAATTGTTTTTTCTACGGCTGAATTATTATTAATAGCTGGCATTACATTCAGGTACGAAGGATATGGATTTCCTATCAGATTATAACCATGTTTAATGGGATTGTTGACCGTTGAATTTGTGAGCGTTGCCGTTGTTTTGGAACCTGAGTTTAAAATACCGCTAAATGTAATTGGCACTCCTGTCTTTTCGACCGATGGTTTAACTATATAACCAATAGTCGAATACATATTTTCGGTAGGAACATCCCAAAATGCACCATTATTGGCGGTTTGTAAAATGCTATTTTCGGGATAAAAATATGTAACATAATCCTGAGCCGCAGGAACTGCGAAAGTACTTACAGGTAAACTCATATACCAATTTCGTTGTGTATTCAAATGTTGTTGTACCGAACCCGAAACCGTGTTTGGAGCACCCACATTATCTACAAAAGTAGCTGTTCCCGAAGCATTACTTTGGAGTATAAAACCATTATTGCCTGCATTATTGGTAAATGTGCCATTCACGGTCAGTTGATTTCCGGCACTAACAATCAGCGATGCACCCGATTGAATAACGACGTTAGTTAAAACCGCAGGCGTATTTAGCGTTACTGTTTCACCACTTCGAATAATTAAAACCGAAGTGTCGACCAACTGAATACCATCGACAGCCCAAAAATTAGCTCCTGTAGGCGAGCAGGTATAATTCCATTTAAATTTTACCTGAGATTGTCCAGCAGCTGCATTTATCGCTAAGGCAACTTCGGCGGCATTCGAAGTGTCACTCGTATAAGTGGCCAGTTGTGTCCAACTATTTCCATTATTAATGCTGTACCAAACCGAACCCGACGATGGATAACTTTCATGCGCATCGAGTAAATGCTTAAACCGCAATTCAACGTGAGTATACGAGCTTAAATCGAAACTTGGCGAGATAAGATCGGCGTTATAGGAATGTGCTTTGCCTAATTCGGATGCAAAATACGCAAATTTTCCAATTAAAGCGGGCGTGTAATTTCTATTCGAATACGTTCCAATTTTCCAATTTCCTTGTCCGGTATTATCCGTTGCAGTCCAACAGCCAAAAGCATTTTGTTCAAAATTTTCGGTAAAAGCAGTTGGGTCAATTACACAATCGGTAGTTGCAGCACCTGTTAATGCAGGTGTTAAATAACAAAATTCAGCAGTATTATACTCATAAACAGCATAATAATAAGTCATTCCACCCGAAAGTCCAGTTAAAACAACCGAATTGCCCGTGCCATTATACACCACAAAATTCTCATCACCAATTTCATCTCCCGCTTTAAAGTTGGCATTTGCTGTATAATTTATACCACTCATTGGATTAAAATCCACAGCACTATTTTCGTGAGCTACCACCAGCACTTTATTGCCAGAGCCACGAGTCCACGAGATATTCATGCTATTATAAGCAATAGGAGTTGCTGTAAAAGTGGT
>CAIWIS010000680.1 GCA_903912795.1 uncultured Bacteroidales bacterium | reverse complement strand
TGCTCCGGAATACACTTCTAATCTGTATACTTTTCCTGTTCTTCAGTACTTTAAATGCACAGTACACATCCACTACTGCTTCACGCGTTCAGACCGATTTTGATGCAAACTGGATTTCATCAACTTATCCCCGACTTTTTGGTTCAACTTCCGAAATTCAACGAATAAAGAATTTGTATAACGCCGGCGATGTGTTGGTAAAAAAAACAGTTGATCAGATAATTTCTGAAGCTAACAATGCTCTCACAGCCACCATTCCTGTATGGGGTTTGGATGCTGCCAATTTGCGTGTTTCAGGAGTTCATACTATTTCAAAAGATTTTGTACCTGAGTTAATTATTTCCTACCAGATTACCGGTGATGAAAAATATGCAAAACGTGCCTGGCAGGTTGCTAAAGTGCTTATGACTTATCAGGATTGGGGTGTAGCTACCACTTCGCCATATCGGGATCGTCATTTTCTGGATGCGGGAATTGGTGCTTTCAATGCAGCTATGTTGTACGATGGCCTTTACAGTTGGATGAATCTTCAGCAACGCGATTCGCTTTACAATGCAACACGAAAATATATTTTCATTCCGGCACAAGCACAGTATAATGGAACCGCTTCGAAAACATGGAACTGGAATTAC
The DNA here is from genome assembly GCA_903912795.1 of uncultured Bacteroidales bacterium. Classification (GTDB taxonomy): domain Bacteria; phylum Bacteroidota; class Bacteroidia; order Bacteroidales; family Paludibacteraceae; genus Paludibacter. The sequence continues at coordinate 18,260 of CAIWIS010000680.1, read as the reverse complement.
TCTAATAATAACTGGAATGGGATATGTAATGGAGGTGTTCTGGCAGCTTGTCTGACTATGTTCGAACAGGACAAAACCCTGTTGGGCGATATTGCATCACGGGCAATTAATTGCTTTCCGAATTATATCAATGCATTCGAGCCCGATGGACAAAGCGAAGAAGGATTGATGTATTGGAGTTATGGCTTGATGTACACGGTAACAGCATTCGATATTATGCAGCGCACCTTAGGTACAACGTATGGTTATTCAAAAACCAACGGAATGAAGAAAACGGGTTATTTCCCTGTTTATACTTCGGGTCCGGTTGCCACACTGAATGTGGGCGATGATGGTGTTCGCAATTCACGTCAAAATACCATCATGTGGTTTTCAAAACATCATAACGATTCCACGTTGGCTAAATTCAGCTACGATTTATTTATGGAAAATGGTCAGAAAATGAATTGGTTCGATCTTTTTCATTATTCGCCAGAGTTAGTTGCAAAAGGTAAAGAGTTAAATATTGGATTGGATAATTATATTCGCGGAATAGATCTTTATTCGTTTGTGGAAAAATGGAAAGACCGCAATGCCATGTATCTAGCCGTACATGCAGGCGATAATACTGCCAATCATGGACATTTGGATGCTGGTTCGTTTTATATTCAGGCTTTGGGTGAGTATTGGGCTTTTGGAAATTTAGGAAGCGACAGTTATACAAATCCCGGCTATTTCGACTTTGGTGCAGGTAATAATGATTGTAATCCTTCGTACACAGCCACAAACACAGCTCCTACAGCATCGCAGAGTTGGCATTTTTACCGCAAACGTGCCGAGGGCAAAAACTCGGTGGTGTATAATCCCGATTACAGAGCCGACCAAAATCCGACACAGGAGGCTGTTTATAAAGGTTATATCAATTCGTCTGACAATGTAGGATGTGGTGCCATCAATATGAATATGATTTACAGTCGCGATGTAAATTCACATACACGCGGATTTAAACTGGATCGCAATCGCCGTGTTATTACTATTCAGGATAATATTGCAGCTAAAGCAACAAAAAATATCTGGTGGAGTATGCACACCAAAGCGGCTATTAATCTGTCGACAGATAAGCGCGTAGCAACACTCACTCAAAACGGAAAATCGATGACTTTTGTGCTTCGCTCGCCCGAAACAGCCACTTATCAAACCTTGCAGGCTACTTATTTAGATGGTCGTACATTTCCGCTCACAACCAACTCTTCGAATGCCGATTTCCGAAAACTGGCTGTAAATCTGAAAGACACCAAAGATGTTGTGATTCGTATCGAAGCCTATCCTACAGCCGATGGTGATAAAGAGGAGTTGATTGATGATTACGAAGGATTTTGTTATAATTACACGCCGGTTAGTCTGACGCAGATTGAAACGAATATTCAAAACCCTGTTATCGACGCCATAAACCCAAGCGAATTGGTTTTGAAAGTAACCAAACTGGCAAATGCTGTCAATTACTCGGGTATTAAATCAACGAATAAAATCATTACAGTTGGTTTGGGAAAAGGACAATACCGCTATTTGAAAGTGAAACTGTTGAAACAATCCACAGCGCCGGTCCAACTTAAATTGCAACAAACAGCTGACAATAGTGTAGCGGATTATGTGGCAATTAATACACCTACCAAAATTAATCAGTGGGAAGAATTTACATTTGATTTGCTCACCGATGCCAATAATGTAAGTCAGGAAGGAAAATCGTTTAATACCATTACGTTAGTTCCCGATAATTCAGCCACAGCAAATACGGTTACTTATATTGATAATCTCCGCTTATCAAATGTTATCGACGATAAACCCGAAAATATTGCCTTTTCGCAAAAAAAAGTTGATGGAATTCAGTTTACAAACCGCACTTCTAATTCCTGTGTTTTGAAATGGAATAAAATAACTGATGCTACCAAATACAGCATTTACAAAGACAAACAATTATATTCTACAAACACAGATACTGTATTGGTTGTGACTGGTTTGACAACAGGAACAAATTATAAATTCTCGATAACAGCTCAGAATATAAACTCACAGCCGTCTATCAGTTCGGATGAAATGACTGTGCCTTTGCGGTTAAAAACTGCTACAGCCGAATATGTTGATAATTTTGAAAACGTATTTGTGCCCTGGACTTCGTTAGGTGGAGCAGCCTTGTATCCGGATCAGGCTAATCCGGCTAGCTCGACAATAAATCCATCGGCCAAAACCATGAAAGTTACACGCATGGCATACAGCACTAATGGTATAGGAATGGCTTTGTCAGGCAAAGACTGGTTCGATTTAACGCAACTTCCCTCTTACTTACACGTAAAAATGTATAGGGGTGCGGTTATTGGTGGTGTAAGCATTGAACTTTCAAATTCTATTTCTGGTTCTGTACTGAAGCGGTTGAAGCCAGTAAATGCTGCAGATACAACTGCAACTTTAAAATGGGTTGATTTTGTTTTTGATTTGGCAGGAAGCGAAACAGTTACCAGCTACGATGTTCTGAAGATTTTCCCTGACCATACTGCTTCTTACAGCAGTACTAAAAATTATTTTGTTGATGATGTGCTGTTTAGTACAGTTGGAAATCCATACACTTCTGTAAGCAATCCTGAGGAAGCCGATAAAACTTATCAGTTGAAACGTACAGGCGAAAATTATATGTTTACATCCGTATTGCCTGCCGATATCCGGATAATCGATTTGTCGGGTCGCGTATGTTCGCAGTATCGTGCTGTAAATGAGTTGATTTTGAATAAATCAATGTTTAAGCAGGGAATTTATTTTGTTTCTATCAGCAATAACGGAAGAACAACCAGTGCGAAAGTTATTTTTTAATTTCTGAAGATTGAAACCATGATTTTGAAAAGCTGTTCAGGATTGGTAATTGCGGCATCTGCTATCGGTTTTGGAGTTGGGAATGCTGCTGCAACCAACTTAAAGTTGAAACGAACACAGCAGAAGCCCCGAAACGTAATTTATATTCTGAGTGATGATCACCGATACGATTTTTTTGGGTTTACCGGAAAAGTACCTTGGCTCAAAACACCAAATTTGGATAAATTAGCGTTGGAAGGGGCGCATTTGCAGAATGCTTTTTGTACCACTTCGCTTTCGTCGCCAAGCCGTGCATCTATTCTTACGGGATTGTATGCTCACCAGCACGAAGTAGTGGATAATTACGAACCCGTAAATCCTAATCTGACTTTTTTTCCACAATACCTACAAAAAGCCGGTTATCAGACTGCCTTTTTCGGAAAATGGCACATGGGACACGATGTAGATGCTCCCCAGCGTGGTTTTACGCACTGGGAAAGTTTTCGTGGACAAGGTGAGTATTTTAATCCGGTGTTGAATATCAACGGAAGGGAAGTCAGCTATTCCGATTCCACCTACATTACCGATTTGCTTACCGATCATGCTATCGGATGGCTGAAAGCCCGCAAGCAGCAACAACCATTTTTTATGTATCTCTCACACAAGGCTGTGCATCACGAGTGGAAGGCATCACCCAAAAACAAAGGCATGTGCAAAAATGAACTTGTGCCCGAAGCCCTTACCATGCTGCAGTATGTAAGCGAAACAACCCTTGACCCCAAACGCCACGAACAAAAATCGGCCAATGCCTATTATGGAGCAAATGTAACACCTGATTGGGTCAAAGGCCGTGCTTACAGTTGGCATGGTGCTATGTTGAGTCGAACGGAATTCGAAGACATTTTTCGTCGTTACTGCGAAACACTTACCAGCATGGACGAAGCTATTGGCCGGCTAATGACGTTTCTGAAAGAAAGTGGTTTGGACAAAGAAACTGTGATTATTTATATGGGCGACAATGGTCATTCGATGGGCGAACATGGTTTAATGGATAAACGGCATTTTTACGAAGAATCCACGCGCGTACCGATGATTGCTTATTGTCCAGCACTTATAAAACCAGCTACCAAAGTCGAAAAAATGCTGTTGAATGTGGATATTGCTCCTACCATTCTTGATTTTGCCGGACTGAAAAAACCCGCTTATATGGTTGGTTCTTCTTTTGCCAATTTGGTTGAAGGAAAAACGGTACCACAATGGCGCGATAAGTTCTTTTACGAATATTATTGGGAATTTCAGTATCCGAATACACCCACCATTTTCGGTGTTCGTACCGACCGTTACAAATACATTTTCAATCAGGGCATTTGGGATGCCAACGAATTGTATGACCTGAAAAACGACCCTCTTGAGGCTCATAATCTTATTTTTGATAAAAAGTATGAATCGATAGGAATTTCCCTGAAAAACGAATTATTCAATTGGCTAAAAACTACCGGAGGCGATAAAATCCCCATGCGTAAAGGACCCGAAAAACGCAGCGGCGAACATCGCTCGAATGGAATGTATTAGCATTTTGAACAAAGAGTAAAGAACAATAATAACCAAAATATAATGAAAAAATCAATCTTTCTAATTTTTGTAGTATTCACAACGGCATTCGGTTTAAGCGCACAGGAATTTCCCTTCCGAAACGAGAAACTTATAGTTGAACAACGCATTTTCGATCTTGTAAGTCGGTTGACGGTTGATGAAAAAATTGCACAAGTCAAATACAATTCACCTGCCATCGAACGACTCGGAATTCCTGCTTACAACTGGTGGAGTGAAGGTTTACACGGAGTGGCACGTTTCGGCCGAGCAACGGTTTTTCCTCAACCAATAGCTATGGCAGCGACTTTTGACGCGGAACTGATTCAGCGAATCGGAGATGCAATTTCAAGCGAAGCCCGAGCAAAATTCAACGAAGCTCAGAAAATAGGTAACTACACGCAATATGGCGGACTCACGCTTTGGTCGCCCAACATTAATATTTTTCGTGACCCGCGCTGGGGACGAGGTATGGAAACCTGGGGCGAAGACCCGTTTCTGACTGGTAGTATGGGGTTGGCTTTTGTAAAAGGTATGCAGGGCGATGATCCCTATTACCTCAAAGTAGCGGCTTGTGCCAAACATTTGGCAGTTCACAGTGGTCCCGAAAGCGAAAGGCACAGTTTTAATGCCCGTCCACCTGTCAAAGATTTATACGAAACCTATACACCAGCTTTTGAATTGCTGTTGCGAAATGGCGTTGCTTCGGTTATGTGTGGTTATAACCGCTTGTACGGTGAACCATGTTGTGCCAGTAATTTATTGCTGAATGAACTGACTCGCAAGCGCTGGAACTACCAGGGGCAAATTGTGTCGGATTGTTGGGCTGTGAGTGATTTTCATGCCGGACATAAAGTGACAAATAATATAGTTGAATCGGCGGCAATGGCTCTGAAAGCAGGTGTGGATATGAATTGCGGTGATGAATTTCCAGCATTAAAAAAAGCGTTGGAACAAGGAATGATTACTGAAACCGACATTGATAACGCATTGAAAAATAATCTGCGTATTCGTTTTCGGTTGGGTTTATTCGATGTAAAAAATAAATATGCCGAAATTCCTTCGTCGATAGTTGGTTGTACAAAACACAAACAGTTGGCACGCGAGGCTGCACAAAAAGCCATTGTACTGCTGAAAAACAAGAATACGCTTCCGCTGTCGAAAGATATTAAACAGTTATATGTTATCGGACCTCAGGCATCCGATTTGGATGTTTTGCTTGGAAATTACAATGGTCAAACCGACGACGCCCGAACTATTCTCGAAGGCATTGTTTCGAAAGTGAATTTGGGAACCCGTTTGGAATATCGCCGTGGATTTATGTATGACCAGTTAAATAAAAATGAAATAAACTGGGCAATGGATGAAGCCAAAGAGGCCGATGCTGTAATTGCAGTTGTGGGATTGAGCACCTTATCGGAAGGTGAAGAGGGCGAAGCAATTGCTTCTGATTTTAAAAGCGATCGTCGGACATTGGGTATTCCCGAAACTCAAATGAAGTATTTACGTGAATTGCGGGCTAAAACCAAAAAACCTCTGATAATTGTACTTACCGGCGGAAGCCCGATAAATGTAACTGAAATTTCGGAAATGGCCGATGCGCTGCTTTTTGCGTGGTACCCAGGGCAAGCCGGTGGCGATGCTGTGGCCGATGTGATTTTTGGCGATGTGTCGCCGAGCGGAAAACTTCCAATCACTTTTCCGAAATCGGAATCGCAATTGCCAGATTATAAGGATTATTCAATGGTGGGACGCACCTATAAATACATGACCGATGAACCCTCTTATCCGTTTGGATTTGGCCTTTCGTATGCCAAATTTGAGTTGGGCGAACCGAAAATAAATCAATTGAAATTTAAGAAAAACGACACTATTTCGATTGAGATTCCGATAACTAATAGTAGCAAAATTTCGGCTGGTGAAGTTATGCAGCTGTATGTTCAGATTGAAAAAGCGCCTTTCAGAGTGCCTCTGTACGATTTGATGAATATTCAGCGTCTGAGTTTTAATGCCAATGAAACTAAAACAGCAACAGCCAGAATTCCTGTTTCTGAACTTGCAAGCATTAACGAAAAAGGAGAGAAAGTGTTGCTAAAAGGCAATTACAAGTTATTTTGGGGAACATCATTGCCAACTGAACGAAGCAAAGCGTTAGGAGCAGGTAATTGGAAAGAATGTTTGATTTCAGTAAAATAACTATGAGAAACAGAAATATCCTTTTAGTCATTATGTTGCTTTCAGGTACATTGTATGCTCAAAAAACGCAATGGACTTTCAACGCCGATTCCGAGGGTTGGACTTTAGCTCATAGTTTGACAGGAACAGTTTCAGGTGGTCTTTACAATCTGACTATTACAGGTTCCGATCCCTATTTGTTTTCGCCTGATAATTTAAATATCAGCACAGTAACTTATGGCCAGTTTCGATTGAAAATACAAAATCAGACAGCAGATGCTGGATTTCAGTTGTTTTGGACTACCACAAACGATAATACTTGGAATCAGACCAAATCAATCAACTTCACTGTAAAAAAGAACGACACACAAGTATCTGAATATATTATCAGTATGCTTGGAGTAGCGGCTTGGAGTGGCACTTTGAAGCAATTGCGTTTGGATGTTGGGAATGCGAATACCAGCGGAACTGTAAAAATCGATCAGATTGATATTGAGTTAAAACCCGAAGAATTTGGATTAAATAACGGTACTATTCACCTCATGCAGGATTTAACACGTGGTGGTGCCATTTCATTTATTTCCAAATCGACTGATACCCGCAATATCGTGAACATTGCCGATGAAGGTCGCTACATTCAGCAATCGTACTATGCCGGAAATTCGCTCAATCGACAGTCCGAAGGACAATCGCCTTCGTGGTCGCCCTGGAGCTGGAATCCCATTCAGGTGGGCGATTATGCCCGAAATCGTGCAGCCATTATCACTTCCGAAAAAACAGCTAACAGTCTGTATGTAAAATGCACGCCCATGCTTTGGGATATGAATAATAAACCTGCCGAAGCGATTATGGAGCAATGGACAACGCTCGACGGGAATGTGATAAAGGTAAAAAACAAGCTCACGTGCATGCGCACCGATAATCTATACGGCGAAAACATATTACGCGACCAGGAAATTCCGGCCGTCTATCCCATTTCGGCTTTGAAAAATCTGTATTCTTATTTTGGAAGTGCTCCGTTTACAAATGCAGCCATGGATAATCCATCAGTGGTTTACCTGTCGAGTGGGTTTTGGGGGCGTTACAATTCGGTAACCGAAAAATGGATGGCTTTTGTGGACGATACGCAATGGGGAATTGGTGTATATTCACCCTCGGCAACTAAGTTTTTGGCCGGTATGTCGGGCAGCGTTGGAGGTGAAGCTACAAGTGCTTCCACATCTTACATTTCGCCTGTTCGACAGGAACGGTTGATGAAAAATTCGGTGATGGAATATGAATATTACCTCATTATTGGCACATTGAGCGATATACGAACTAAAATTTACCAGATAAAATCAACAACTTCGGTAGAACCAATTTCAACAAACAACAATAAAATATTCCCAAATCCGGTAGAAAATACAATATTTGTAACTAATTCCGGAAATGCAAAAGTTTTGATTTTCAATGCCGATGCTCGATTGTTGAAGCAAAACTCACTTCAAGCTAATGAAAACAGCATTGATGTGGCTGATTTGGAAGAAGGAATTTATTTTTTGCAATACTCGACTAAAAATCAGCAATTTGTATCACGATTTATTAAAAAATAAATTATGACAAGTAAAGAAAGGGTTATCCGCACGCTGAAATTTGAACAACCTGATAGAATTCCGGTAAATCTCTGGTGTTTGCCTGCTGCCAGATTAAAATATGGCGATGCCCTTGAAAAAGTTATTGCTGAAAGCGAAATTGATATTATTTCGGCACCCTTTGCTGACCCAACAGATGATCCGCGTCATTTTCAGGTAGGTTCGTATACCGATGTTTGGGGATCGGAGTGGAACAACCGTCAGGCAGGAATAATTGGCGAAGTTAAAACTGCTCCGCTGGAAGATTTCTCAAAAGTGTGGGAATATAAAAGTCCGAAAGAAATTTTGCTTTCGGGAAAAAAAGGATTGTCAGAAACAAAGCATTTTATCAATCAAAATAACGATAAGTTTATTCTTGGCGGTTGGATTACCATTTTTGAACGGATGCAGTTTTTGCGTGGTACCGAAAACCTCCTTATCGATACTTTTATGGAATCGGATGAGTTTTACAAACTTTGTGAAATTGTAGAAGATTATTATACAACATACCTCGATTTGTGGCTCGAAACAGATGTGGATGGTATTGTGTTTGCCGACGATTGGGGTACTCAAATTTCCTTACTTATCGACCCCGAAAGCTGGCGAAGATTATTTAAACCGATTTATAAACGACTTTTTGAAAAAGCTAAAAATGCCGGAAAATTTGTTTTTATGCATAGCGATGGCTACATTCTGGATTTGTACGATGACTTTATCGAACTGGGTGTTGATGCTATCAACAGTCAGGTGTGGTGCATGGGCCTCGACAAAGTAGCTGCCAAATGCAATGGTCGTATCACGAACTGGGGTGAAATCTGTCGTCAGAATATTTTGCCTTTTGGTACGCCCGAAGATGTGCAACATGCTATTAATCAAATGAAAAAGCATCTGTGGGTAAATGGTGGACTTATCGGACAGTTTGAAGCAGCTCACGACCAACCACTTGAGAATATCGAAATGGGTTTAAATGGATGGAATAAAGATAATCAGATTGTTTAGTTTAGAGTCATTCACAACAGTTTGATTTATTTTATGTTGTGAAGACACCTAATTTATTGAAACAAATAAAAAAATGCATTTTACTTGTTTTTATGCAATGCAAACATTATCTTTGCACTGCATAATAATTACAATAAATAGGTAAAGCAAATGAAATTTGTAGACAGAATTGAAGAAAGTGAAAGGCTTACCAAAGCCCTTTCAGGTGATAGACCCTCGTTTGGGGTGGTTTATGGTCGTAGACGTTTAGGAAAATCTACTTTACTAAAACGTGTTCTTGCTGAAAACGATATTTACTACATGGCCGACCAGACCGAGGCAAAACATCAGCGCGAGGTTCTCGCTATGATGATTAGCAGTGTTATTGAGGGGTTCGACAAAGTGATTTACCCTGATTGGGATTCACTTTTAGATACGCTCAACAGTCGCATCGATAAGAAATTTACGTTATGTATCGATGAATTTCCCTATCTTGTTTGGGCATGCCCTGAACTGCCCTCTGTGCTTCAAAAAAAAATTGATTCAAAGCAATTGAAATACAATCTCATAGTGTGTGGTTCGTCTCAACAACTCATGTACGGTATTATTTTAGACAGTACTTCGCCATTATATGGTCGTGCGGATGTGATACTGAAAATCGCACCAATCAAGTTACCTTACATGCAGCAAGCACTTAATTTGTCGGATGTTGAAGCTGTTGAAGAATATGCAGTTTGGGGAGGTGTGCCACGCTATTGGGAAATGAGAGAAAGTGATAATTCGCTTCTTGATGCCATAAAGAATAATCTCCTATCGGTAAATGCTACGCTGTATGAAGAGCCCTTGAAACTTTTCAAAGATGACATAAATGATATTGTACGAACTGCTACCATCATGTCGTATGTCGGTTTGGGGGCACATAAACTTTCGGAAATTGCCGGACGATGTGGCGAAGTTGCAACAAATCTTTCACGCCCTTTAGGTAAGTTAATCACATTGGGTTATCTCGAAAGGGAGATTCCTTTTGGAGAAGATGAGAAAAATTCTAAAAAGAGTCTATATAAAATTGCCGATCCGTTTATGAATTTCTATTTTCGCTTTATTGTTCCCTATCGCTCATTCATTGAGCTTGGTCGGTTAAGTCCAATACTCAACACATTCGAAACCGACTTTGCTGCATACGTGTCGCATTATTGGGAGAAACTATGTCGCGAAGCTGTTTCGGGTAATGAAATAAATGGCATTATGTACGGTATGGCTCGCAGATGGTGGGGCAGTGTTTCTCGCACCGAAAAAATTGAATTAGATGTTGTGGCTGAATCTTTAGATAAAAAATACTTGCTGGTAGGCGAATGCAAATGGACATCAGGCGAGAACTGCGACAGATTATTATACGAGTTAAAAGAAAAGGCAGGAAAACTCTCTTTTGCAAAAAATAAAATTATTGTACCAATTCTTTTTCTTAAAAATTCTCCAGTGGGTAATGTTAGTAATGTATTATTACCCAAAGATGTAATTGAATTGGCAATGAAGTGATAACATTTCTTGTATTAAAAGTTTGTTGGCAATAAAAGACATTGATTAAACAAAATCATATTAATGATATGTATTGATTCTGCATATTTTTACATTAGAATTCTAAATGTCATTTTATATGAATTTTCAACCCGATTACACAAACATTCTCAAGGTATTACAAAATCAACGTCCTGATTATTTGCCTTTGTACGAGCACCATATTGATGCACCCTTCATCTCCAAAGTATTGGGAAAAGAAGTAAGCAACGCAGGAAAAATCGGTTCAGATTTGGAAGAGCATTACCGCACTGTGACTAATTTCTGGAAAGATATGACTTATGATGCCTTTGATTACGAAGCAGCGGTTTGCGAGATTTTTCCCGGACATGGAGCTATTCTGGGTGGAGATGGTCCGATACAGTCGCGCGAAGATTTTGAAAAATACCCTTTCGATGAATTACCTGCCATTTTTTGGAAAACGTATACACCGCATTTGGAAGCAATACGCAAAGTAATGCCTGCCGGTATGAAAGCTTTTGGCGGCTGTGGATATGGTATTTTTGAGTCGGCACAGGATTTGGTGGGTTATACTTCGCTGTGCATGCTACAATACGACGATCCCGACTTGTTTGGTGATATTTTTAATAAAATCGGCGACTTATATGCTGAACTCTGGACCGAAATGGTGCGTCGTTATTCTGATATTTTTGTGTTTTTCCGCATGGGCGACGATTTGGGCTTTCACACCAATACCTTGCTTGAGCCCGATACTATCCGGCAGCATATTATTCCGCAGTATAAACGAATTATTGATATTTTACACGCCGGAAATAAGAAATTCTTGCTGCATATTTGTGGATGCATTTTCGATGTAATGGACGATTTAATTTCCATTGGTATTGACGCCAAACATTCGAACGAAAAATCCATAGCACCTTTTACACGCTGGATTGAACAATATAACGATAGGATTGGCTTATTCGGTGGTTTCGACATGAATGATTTGATTTTAAATCCGTATGATACTGTTTATCAGCAGGTGTTGGAAGAAGGTACCCGTTACCGTTCAATGGCAAAAGGTTATGGACTGGGCTCAGGGAATTCCATTCCCGAATATGCATCGGTAGAAGGATTTATGGCTATGGTAGATGCTGTGAAAGAAATCAGAAGGAAAGAAATTAGATAATTAATCTTAATTCTTATAGTATTATACCATTCGTAGTCGCTTTAAATCCTATCAACAACAATGGCTGAAACAAAGTGAATGTTATTATGTAAACCATTGATTCTGAGATTTACAACAAATTGCTTTTCAATGCCTTCATCTGTTGAGAAACTGCTTAAATGAGGGAAATTCACAGGCTTTTCGATGCGTTTAAATTTGCACTCAATCGCTTTTTTTTCACTTTCCTGAATGGTTACAAAATCGACTTCGGAACCGCTTTGGGTTCTGAAAAACTGTATAGTACCTGCTGCCCGACGTTTACGCCAAAGCTCCAGCAATACGTAATTTTCGAACATCGAACCATTATCCACCCGATATTCGGGCTCATTAAAACTGTTGTAAATGATATTACGTAATCCTAAATCGTAGAAATAGATTTTTGTCATTTTCGATATGGATTTACGTTTGTTCGTGTGAAATGGTTCGATGAGGCGAATAATGTACATTTGCTGTAAAAGATACATGTATTCTTCACATTTTTTATATGGCAATCTACATTCTTTACTCAATTCGTTGATATTAACCAAATTGCCAATTTGCATCGAAAGTAAACGAATAAGTTTATTAAACCCAACAAAATGTTCGTTAGCAATGTACATCCGTACATCACGCATCAGGTAAGTTTGATAAATATCGTTTAATAATTCAATCTTATCAGTTGGATTTTCGGCTAATACAACTCGCGGAAAACCTCCATATATCAAATATTCGTTCAGTAAACTATCCAAAGGGGCTGTCAGTGCATTACTTTCTGTAAAATCAATGCTTTGTTGAAGTTTAAATAACCCCGGATTCTTAAACAATAAAAACTCAGCAAACGACAGAGATAAAACTTCGATCACGCGAACACGACCAGCAAGCGATTCTTCTACTTGCTGTAATATATCTAAGCTTGAACTTCCCGAACACAGAATTTTTAAATCGCTGTGTTTGTCGGTAAGCAATTTAAGCATTGTTGAAATTCCTTCTATATACTGAAATTCATCCAGCATCAATAAACCGCTTAGTTCACTGTTGAGATGAATGCTTAGATATTGTTCGATAGAGCTTAGTTTTTCGAAAAGCATTGCAATTTCGCTATCCTGCCCGTTCAGAAAAAGGCTACTTTTGGAGGCAGTATAACTCTTCATAATGCTGGTTTTTCCTACCTGCCGGGCACCAATAAGCACAACAATGGGTGTGTACCGATAGGCGTTGTCTATTTTTTCGTGATACGAATTTCTGATTATCAGCATAATAATGTAATTTTTTATGCTGCAAATGTAGGAATATATTTTTAATCTGACAAAAATCTCCATGGAATTTTATCTATTTCGACAAAATTCCCCATGGAATTTTATCACTTTTGAAAATATTCCCTATGGAATTTTGTCAAAACACTATTTTTGATGCTTGTTTTATGTTGAATTCGCGATGAATTTCTTCCGTTTTCGATGTGCAGAAAACCACATCCAGCTGTTTCCCATTTTGTTGGACTATTCCCACGCCGGCATTTTTTACCGATACTATCATATTGCTCCAGGGCAGCAGTATTTCGCACGGAGCATAAGCAACAAACTGAAGTGTTTGGGACGATTGGTTGTAAACAACTTGTTGAACACTCGTATTTTTGAGTATTCTCAACTGACTTTTTGATTTGACACCAGTATTGGGAATAATAACGCAGGCAAATGATCCGTTTTTCGCAGTTTTTCCGGCATCTATCCCAAGTGTAAATAACTTATTCTGAATTATTTTGGTTGATTCGGCGCGGTTGATCTCGTTCCATGAACCCTGCCGCATTTCGGAGTTTACAACAACATTCAGATTGCCTGACTTAAAAATGTAAGCTATCGAATCGTGCCAAACGCTTTTTACTTTTGTGCTGATAAAGTTTTCAGTATGCAGTATTTTATTATTTACAAAAATATTTCCTACAACAAAAGTCTGATTTATAGATTGAAAAACCGGATTTGGACGCTGGAACTGCATCCCTGAAACCAGCATGGTCATTTCGTTTTCGAAGAAAAACCACGACCGATGTGCCTGAATGCTGTCTTTGTTGTAATCGTAAGTAAAGCATCCTGTTTTGCCATTGCTCACACCAAGCACAAAGTCGGTATTGCCCTGAGCACCTTTTGTCCAATCGTACACCGGTAAAGGTTTGCCCGTTTGTTCGCAGAGTGAGCCGGGTATTTTCTCCCAATCCCACAAGGGGAAAATGCCTTCATATTCATTACCACGTCGCACAATAAACTGCGTACCGCGTCCTAAATGATAGCCTTTCAGATTTTCCAGATTACCGGTCTCGGTGCTTACAATGTCCTTCGAAACTGCTTTAACTGTCATCATAAAATGTCCACCCTGTTGCACCATAAAGTCGATTCGCGGAAAATAGCGATTGCCTTTTAATACATTTAGCCCCCTATATCCCCCTTCAGGGGACTTTGTGAGTTGCGAAACAAAATCAGACAATTCATGGCTGCGTTGCCGGTCAATTTTGGACATTAGTCCGGCTGCCATCGCTATTGTTTTTGTTTTACTGTCCGGTCGAGAAATTTCGCGCCCCATGGCTGTGTATTCAAGCATGTTCCGGTACGAACACCAACGCTGTCCATCCAATAAATAGGCCGAAATCAGGTTTGTTTTTTCGGTGCTCAAAGCATATTTTGTACCGTGTGCAACATACAGAATTTGAGCTGCACTCAGGCTGAAAGCCTTGCCATAACCAAAAGCATAGCTTTGTGCGCCATGCTGATAAAAACTAAAATCGGGTTGAATGCCTTCGGCTTTGGTAATGATTATTTCGTTGGCAGCTGCTGCAAAAGCACGTTTCAGGCCCGCATCGTCGCCCACTAAAGCCGACGCATATACATGGTTGAAGGCCTCCCAAAGCAGGTTTTGTCCGGTTGCCCTACCCCAGTAATAATACATGTCGGGGCGAACAGCTAAGTTTATTTGTGGAAGTATTTTTTGCAATCGTTCGGCTCCCATCTCTTCCTGCATCAAAATAAACACTTTTCCCATTTCGAATGGAACTCCTATCAATTCCCACCAAGCATTTTTTGGTTTTGAATGATTTGCCAGCCAATAATCTACACCTTCAACTATTTTATTTTTAAGAATTCCTGAATGATAGAAATTTGATGTTGAATCAGTGTATGCAATTGCCAACGAAGTAAGTCGTTGCCAATGAACGCCCCATTGCCATTTGGCAGCGGAATTGTCGGCATAATTAAGGTCGGAAAACTTACCGTCGGCTAGTTGAAGTTCGAGTTTTTCAGCATTCACAGCAGCAGTTTGGTCGGTATAATGCAATGTGACTTCACGTAGTTTAGCTTTAACCAATTCAATGTCGTTGGTTTGAGCACTCACCAAAACAGGCAAAATAACAAAAAGAAAAATTAGAATATTTTTAAATTGAGTCATACAACCTTTTGAAATTAAATTAGAAAATGATTTAACACATAACATTCACAAAGATACAGTATCCGTTTGAATGATATTTATGTTTATTTGTTTATAAATGATTGAATTTTGAATATAAACAGCCTAATAGCTTGTATTATTTTGTTTTTTATTGGTATAATATTGCGCACTTTCAGTTTTCAAAAGTGCTGAAACTTCCACCAGCAATGGATTGTATTCAACTGCTTTGTTTTTCTTCATATTATCACATATTATGAGCAAAATAATACAAATTGCAGTTTGTGTTCCCACCTATTTTTGTTTCGTCGAAAACTCTAATTTTAAAACAAAAATAATACGATATGAAAAAACTTACTTTTTTAATGCTTTTTGCTGCATGGGGAATGATGGCAAATGCACAAATATCTCGTTACATTAAAGTTATTGGTACAGGTGACAGTACAGGTACTTCATGGTCAAACGCTTCAGGTAGAACACAAATCCAGGCTAGAATAGATGAAGTGGCAGTTGCAACAAATCAGGGAACTGTTTATTTTGCAGCTGGAACTTATCTTATTGGAGCACAAATTCAATTAAAAAACAATGTACAAACGATGGGTGGATATGCTGCTGATGGAAGTGGTACGCGTGATTTATTAAATAATCAAACAATTTTAGACGGTCAATTTAATAAACGGATTATTTTTACAGGTGATCAGTCGCCAAATGTAGCATTTACAAAAATCACAAAATTAGACGGATTTGTGCTACAGAGAGGTTCAAGTTCGTATGGTTCAGCAGCAGCTATAAGTATTGGCACAGTGCTTGAAAACTGCATTATTCGCAACAATAATGGTTCTACTCAAGGAGCTGCTGTATTTATTAAAAGACATGCCACAATTTCTAACCCTACAGTTGGCTGGAACATGGCTTCAGCGCTTATTAATTGTGTGATAGTGAATAATACCTCTTCAAATCTCGCTGCTGCAATTTTTACAAATGATGATTCTCATTTTAATGTAATAAATTGTACAATTGCAAATAACAAATCAACAGATGCTACTGGAGGGGTAGGAGGTCTGTTATTTGCAAAGAATATTCGTTATGCACGAGTAGCAAATAATATTTTTTATAACAACTCCTCCCCTGTCTCAGGTAGGAATAACTTCTATCATACAGGAACTGACGCTCTAGCTGCTATTTTTAATAATTATTTTTCTGACTCATCATTTCCAAACACAAATATTACGGCTGGTAATGGAAATAAATTATCAACAGATGTGGCAAATCCGGGTTTTGCAGCGGCTACAGGTTTTCAGGGTTACGATGCTACAAAAATGAGTGAAATTGCGTCAACTGACTGGCGTTTAACTACAGCATCGGGACTAATTGGCTTTGGTTCGACTGCATCAGGTAGAGCTGATATTACGTACCCATATTCATCGCCATATTTTAACAATGCCGCACGTGCTTTCACAACCGTAACAACAGACGTTCAGGGTAGCTCACGTATAATAAACACAACTGTTGAAATGGGCGCCTATGAATATAACCCCATTACGTCAACAGTTTCTTCATCAAATAACGACCACGGCACTGTTAACGCAAATCAGGAAGTGAGCAAGGGAAGCAATATCACTCAAACCGCCACCCCTTCTTCCGGTTACCATTTCGTAAACTGGACTGAATCCAGCTCACAAGTTTCAACGAATGCAACATATTCATTTACAGCTTCAACAAATCGCACTTTGGTTGCAAATTTCGAACCTAATACCGTACCTGTCAGTTCGGGAACAACCAATGTTTCATCAATAACTTGTACCACCTGCGATGTAACCGTAGCTGCAGGTGCTGAATTGACTGTTGGTGCTACAAAAGCTTTGAAATCTGTAACTGTGGCAGCCGGTGGAAAACTGACAATTACTGCTGGAAATTTAAATGTTACCAACGGAATCACGCTCGAAAGCACTGCTGACGCAACTGCTACGCTAGTTGATGCTTATGAGACTCCAACTGTCAATGCCACTGTAAAACAACATGTTACAGCCGGCAGAAACTGGTATATGAGTGCGCCATTGAACAATACGGCCAATGTTTCGGATCTCAACAAAGGTAATTCTGTGCAACAATACAACGAAGCTACCGGTTTATGGGAAATTATTGCATCAGGCACATTAACCCGTGGTAGAGGTTATATTCAGGTGGCAAATTCCACTCAGGGAACTACAGGAACAGTTCAGTTCGCAGGTATTGTTAATTCCGGTGATGTTTCGGTTTCTCTTACAAATAATACTGCGGGAAGGGGTTTTAATCTGGTAGGTAATCCTTATCCGTCGTATTTGAATTGGTCATTAGTTGCCACCGATGCGGTTAACATTCATCCTACAACCGGTGCAAAAATGCCAAATGGTACTGCGTGGTATAGAACCATCGATTATAATGGTAAAAGTGCGTGGGCGACAGGAGTTGTGTATGCTGCCAATTCTGTCGTGTATAATGGTACAAGTTTCTACAAAACCTTAACAGGTGGTACATCCGGTGCAACAGCTCCTACAGGAACAGGTACTAACATCAGCGATGGTAATGTTATCTGGCAAAACGAGGGCTCGGTTTATATATTTGCAACTGTGAGTTCAAATGGTACTCCATCGCATGCATCGGTAAGCAATCTGATTCCTCCCATGCAGGCATTCTGGGTAAAAACAAATACAGGTGGTGGTACACTTACCTTCAAAAACAGCATGCGTGCACACGAGAGTGTGAGCAATAAACTAAAAGCACCCAAAAGTGAAGCAAACTCAATGCCACTTGTACGATTAAGTGTATCAAACGGTGCAAGTGCCGATCAGGTTGCAATTTATGCTTCGGAAAATGCAAGTAATGATTTTGATAGTGCCGATGCTCCAAAATTCTTTAATAACTCAGGTTCGTATCAGGCCGAAATTTATACTCTGGCT
>CAIWIS010000679.1 GCA_903912795.1 uncultured Bacteroidales bacterium | reverse complement strand
TGAATTTTACTATTTTTATTGAAATCAATTTTGTATCTTTGTATCTGATAATGAGAGATATATAAATAATTTTCCCTTCGTATATACTCCGTATCAGTCCAAATAAACCCATTTTTTAACAAACCCCAAAAACCTATTTACTATGGCAATTATCAATCAAGGAATCTTAGGTGGATTCTCTGGCAAAATTGGAAATGTAGTTGGTGGAAATTGGAAAGGGATCAATTACATGAGAGTCCTTACCAAACCAAGCAACCCAAATTCTGACAAACAAGTCAATCAGCGCACAAAATTTACAACTGCGTTAAGTTTTTTACAACCAATCACACCGTTTTTACGTGTGGGTTACAAGCTGTTTACAGCTAAACAAACAGCGTTTAACGCTGCCATGTCAAACGTGCTTACAAATGGTATCGCAGGTGAAGCTCCAAATTTAGAGCTTATTTACTCAGCAATTTCAGTATCAAAAGGCAACTTGACAACAGTTGCAAATCCAGCATTCACTTACGATAGTGGCGAAATCACTATGACATGGGCTGACAATTCAGGAAGTGGAACAGCAAAAGCAACAGACAAAGCGATGTATGTCGTTTATAACCCAACGAAAGTTGATGCAGTTTATGAAACTTCAGGAGCAGAAAGATCAGTAACAACTCAAGTAGCAGATTTACCAGCAGAGTGGATTGGCGATACAGTACAAGTTTATCTTGCATTTATCACCGCAGACGGAAAAGATGTAGCAAACAGCGCCTATTTAGGCTCTGTAGAAGTTGTAGCATAATAATTATGCTATCAACACAAATTAGATTCAAAAGCCGGCCGATTGGTCGGCTTTTTTGTTGACAAAAAAATAGGTTGACGTTTTGTTGACAAAACCACAAACAAAAAACCCTAACTGATTGAAAATCAATTAGGGTTTTGCCTTATAAGTACCCAGAGCCGGGATCGAACCGGCATGGAAGTGAATCCACTGGTGTTTGAGACCAGCGCGTCTACCAATTCCGCCATCTGGGCGTTTGTGTTACAAAAGTAGGCTTTTTATTTGAAACTGGCAAATGCGAATCTCAATTTTTTCGTGTTTGTATGCGCTTTAGTTAGCTTTATATCTGAATATCAGATATATAAAAAACGTGTTTAAGCTTCAAAAGCTTTATGTTTTTTTGTTTTTATGTAAACTGTTGTAGTCGATATAGTACAATAATTTAACCGACAGGCTATTTGATTGATTCAGCCAGGTATCGCTTAAGTTTCTAAAATAATCGTTCACTACTTGATTGTTTTCGGCAAATGCGGCATTTTTCCACGATACAACCATTTCGGAGCCCGGAGCAAAATTCCAACGCAGCATCATGTCGAGCGTAAAGCTGTTGTAGTTTTGATTCCGATTTTGATTGAAGCTGGGATGTGGTAATAAACTTCCATCGTTTTGCAACAGAAAATAACTCTTGTTTGTTGCGCCTGACCAATAATGACGGGCTCTGAGACTAACGCTTGCCTTATTGCTTAAAACGTAAGAAGAGGAAAGTACGTTTTCGAACGAATTGACATCCCTGCGTGCAAAAACGATGTCGTTATTACTTTTGGTTACAAAACCTTCACCATCAAAGGTGTTCTCCATCATTATTTCATATTCAATTTCGAAGCGTTGGCCTACTCGTAAGGTGGTTTCGATGCTCAACTCGTTCAAATATTGATCGGAGCTTGGTTGTTGCGCATAGCCATAATGAATATCAATATTCACAGGTTTCCGACTATCGGAACTAGCGTTGAAATTAAGCATATAAAAGGGGGCAATTGTAAAGTATCGGCCTTTTACTCTTGATTCAAAATAATCGTACCTTTTGGAATTGAAAAAACCATTAATATTAAAATGGTAATTGTTTTTAAAAGTCATGGATGAATTATAGCCTACTATATTATCGTAAAACACATTAGGCGAATACATTCTGTTGTAATCGGCCCAAATATAACTGTTTATTTCTCTAAAAATTGAAAATGGTTCGATAATATGGTGAGCCACCCAAGCTTCGGTAGTAACCTGATTATTGCGTCGTAAATAGCCTAAATCGTTCGGATTATAGGTATCTGATTTCACATCTTGTTCAATGCCATATTGAATTATTCCCTTGGTGCGTTTTAATACTAATTTGGCTGCATAACCTGTTTCGTAGGTAGTGTCGCCACGCGAACTAAGTGCTGCATTGCCTTCCAAAACGTAGGATTTGGCTTTGTTGTGTAGCTGAAACTCAGTAGCTGTAACATTGGCTCTAAACGGATTGCCTATCATGGATACATTGGAGTTTATTAAGCTAACAAAGGAATTGTTTTTGAGCGTTTTATCAATTACGGATACATTGTAATTGGTAAATGGTTGTACGGTTACATTGCGGGTGTTGTGTGTTAGCGTGTCGGTTACTTGAGCAAACGAACTAAGCGACATGGCATTTAACACACCAATGCCCCATCCATCATGTGTTCGGCCCGACACTTTGGTAGCATTAACAAGCTGTGTTTCGCTCGGGTTGGCATCTACAATTTCGTTTGTTTTTAAAGAACTGTAAGGCGAAAATTTTGGCGAAGCACCTATGCGGCGTGAGTAAAAAATATTTGCACGGTTAAAAAGTTCTGTTCCTTCGTTAAAGAACTGGCGTTTTTCGCTGTAGTACAATTCGTAGGGCGATAAGTTAAGCTGTTTGTCATCGGATTGTATTTGTCCAAAATCGGGAATAAGCATCATATCAAGCGTAAAGCTCTCATTAATACCATATTTTAGGTCGAGTCCGCCTTTGTACAGAAAATCGGCTTTGCTTCCTTTTTTAGTTTCGAGATAAGTAGCTAAATACGGACTAAACGACAAGCGAACCGGTGGTTTTACATCGCTTATGCCAGTTAGTTCACCCTCCTGATGCAAAAATCCGTCGATATTTCGGTTTACAAAATTCCATGAATTATTGGAGTTGTAGCGGCGAATATTCCGAAATACATTGAGTCCCCATTTGTGATCGTTTTTATCCGAAAATCGCAATTCGGAAAATGGAATACGCATTTCAACCACCCAGCCTTTGTCGGTGATGCGCGTTTTACTTTCCCACACGGCATCCCAACTTGGGTCTTCGCCATCTTCATCGCTGTTTACTGCTTTTATATCTATCTGTACACCGGCAGGAGTTATAAAAAACCCATAAGCCAATTGCCCTTGATTATAGGGGTCGAAATAAAAGCCTACGTAATCGGACATGCCTATTTCGTCGCGCTGGGTGAGGTAATTGAAAATGCTGTCAGGCGCACTATCGTAGAGCATAGCACCAACATATATGGCCGATTGATCGTAAAAAATGGAAACTTCGGTTGGTTGAAACGATGGTTTTCCGTTGTGCGGTTGTAATTGCACAAAATCCTTTGCAGGAGTTGCTAAGCTATAGGCCGATTCATTTAAAATACCATCAATAACCAATGGTGTAGTGATACGTATGGCTTCGACCGATTTTTTCTGTTGCGAAAAAAGCAACACACTACTAAAAATAAATAAAACTATTACTAACGTTTTTCTTAATATAAAAATCATTTTCCTTCGCCTGTCAATGTTATTACTTTGGCAGGATTGAGCCCGCCCCCCGAAATGGTTAATGTGGCCGTATGCATGCCCGCTGCTGTAGGTTGATAGCTTACAGTGATATTTTTGCCTGTAAGTGCATTCGACATTTCTTTGGTAATACTTGCCACAGAAGCTTTAAACATGGCAGCGTCGGGTCCTGTTATTGCAACAGTCAGATTTCCAATTAAATCGGTTGTTTTTATATTTATGGTTTTAGTTTTAATAAGTGAAATATTAGTAGCAGTAAAGGTTAATGCATTTTCGATACGTCCTATAGTAATTGTTTTTGCATTCGGGTCGATAGGTGCTACTCCGGTTCCAGTTGCAGTTATTGATTTGGAAGTTGCCAATGCACTTTGCATGAATAAATCAACTGAATATGTACCTTCTGAATTTGGATTAAATCGGATTTGAACCACCGCACTAGCATTGGAGCCCGAAAGTGGAATACTTACAGTTTTGCCCCAGTTTGTTTCGGTGCTTAACTTTATATCGAAATAAAGTTGATCCGAGAGTGTTATGCTAATGTTTTCGGTAAGCAATGTGCCCGTAATGGTGATTGATTGTACTGACGAAGGAGTGCCAACGTAAGTGCTAAATTCGGACAAAGAGCCAGCGTAATTAATAGTAGGGCCCGCTTTGCCCCCCATAAGTTTAAATTTAACGTCGTTAGTCGTTTTTGTAATGGCCGTAATTTCGCGCCCAATATTTGTGCCACTCCACGTGGTAGGTGTAAAGTTTCCGGTGGTAAATGCAGCACCGGGTGTAGTTGTATTACCGCTTAAGGGTTGTAAATAAACCCGCATGTGACTTGATGCTGTTTGATTGGTTCCCGTGTAATTATTTGGACTATTATTATCCCAGGCAGTTTGATCGTAATCAATATGCCAAATAAGCATTCCTTCGCCAGGCAAGTAAGTATCCCAACTTGTTTTCTGACGGTATTCAACCATAAAAAACTCTTTTGGAGTTGGGTTGCCACCATTCAAATTGTGTGTTGTAGCCGACAGTAAATAGGCTTGCTGATCCGTAGTTGCAGGTGGAGTAACTCCCTGATACATGGGCAGCAAAGTATAATCGTCGGCAGTATTTATTTGTTGTGGAGTTAACCAACCCAGATAAAACCGATCGTATCCCGAGTAATTTGGTGGTGTGCGTCCATTGTTGTTATAGGCGCCACTATCCATTATAGTCCAATTGTTCAGGGTATTTTTGTCGGCAGCAGTATGGTAATAATCGGGCAATCCTAATACGTGCCCAAACTCATGACTAAATGTGCCAATGCCACACATATTTGACCCCGATGAACCATTCAATTCCGAAGTACAAGCATAATCAAAAACGGCTTTTCCGTCGAATTTGGTTAATTTGTTAGGTAAATTCCATCGGTGTGGCCACACTGTATTAGTTGGTCCGCCTTCCGCTTCGTTGTAACCTGCATAATACACAAAAACATTATCCACAACGCCGTCATTGTCGGTATCATATTGTGTGAAATCCAAACCGGCATCGTTGGCCAATGTACAGGCATCTATTACCATTTGTTGCGGTGCAGAGTCGTCGCCATTGGAATCGTTTTTGCCATAAAATGCCTGATTATTAGGCAAGGTATATGGTCCAACAACATCGAAAGTTGGAACAAATTTGCCCAAGGAGGCCGACATAAAATAATCGCGCGCCGACCCCGTAGCTCCATTGCCACTATAACCAGCTTGGTTCAACAAATTTGTATAGGATACCTGAGGAGTTGGCACAATATAACTTTTATCCGAAAAATTGACAAGTATCACCAACGATTTTGGCGTGCCAATAAGCGGGAAAGCTTTTTGAACCTTAGTATTGCGCTGAATGCCTGAGGCTTTGGCTTTTTGTGCTTTGGAAGCATAAATGGCAGTTGCATCAGCTTTTTTTATCGATTTTAAAATATTTAATTCGGCTTGCGAGCGTTTCGAAATATTACGTGCTACAATGGGCGTAGTGTTTACTGTAGAACCTGTGAGGTCGTAAACATAAAATCCTTTATCGTTTTGAGTTATTAAATAACCATCTTCGGTGGTTCGGTAGTGTCCAAACTCATCACCTTGTACGCGTATAGTAAGTTCAATTCCATCGGGTTGCACAACTATTACAGGGTGTGGTATGGCTTTTATAGCAAATGTAAGTTGATTTACACCAAAAATACTTATCAATAATGTTGTTATTAGAATCAAACTTCTCATACTAAATTGTTCTTGTGAATGAATATCTTAAAAAAAGGGCTGCAAATGTACTGAATATTTATTCAAAAACAATACTTAGAATAAAAAGTTTAACTCAAACTTAATTGATCATACTTTTTTAGGTTCTTCCGGCTGGTTCGAAGTTTCTTTGACAGGTTCAATTTCAGCTATTTCGGGAACTTCGTCTGACTCAATTTTGAGTACAAATCGTTTGTAATACGATATGACTAAGGTGGTGAGTGGTAAGGCAATAATTAATCCTAACATACCCATAAGTGAGCCCCAAATTGACAATGCCAGCATTATTACAGCAGGATTTAGCCCTGTTACTCGGCCCATAATACTAGGTGTAAGCAGTAAATCTTCGATAGCCTGAACTATAACAAAAACAACAATTATTCCGATTAATACAGAGCCATAATTCTGATTTGTTTCCACCGATTGCAGAAAGGCGAGCAATGCTGCAGGTACAATGGCTACTACTTTTAGGTATGGAACCATGGTAAGCAATCCGCAGAAAAGTCCGAAAAATATAGCCATAGGCAGACCAATAATACTAAAGCCAATGGAAAATAATAACCCGGCAATGACCGAAACCAAAGCCTGTCCACGGAAATAGCGATTCATGCCTACTTCCATATCGTGTAAAATTTCGGTGATAAGCGGTCGGTATTTTTGTGGAATTATTTTTATCATTCCTTCGGTAACTCGCTCGTATTCAAGTAGAATAAAAAACATATACAGAAAAATTATTATCACTACCGTGAGCCCGAGTAGCATACTTATAGAACCATTCAGGATATCCCAAATTTGAGGTGCTACTTTTTTCAGAAAATCCATCATGTTTTCGTTTTGGATCATGCTCTGAAAATCCATCGACAGAAAATACTTACTAATCTCGTTTTGCCAAGCTACAGGCAAAAAAGTGTCGATATTGAGGTTTTGGGAGTAGGTGCTCGTTATTTCGTACAGTTTGGCTATTTCGTTGCTAATTAGGGGTATGGTAATAAATCCAAGACCTGTTGCCAATCCACTTGCAAGAATAATGGTAGTAATTACCGAAAGCAATCTGTTTCGTAATTTTAATTTATATTGAAAAAAACGCACTATAGGATCGAGCATATAAGCTAAAAGCCACGCTATAATGAATGGTAATAACACATTACTAAGCCGTTTTACCAATAAAAAAATCAGAACAAGCACGGTAATTCCTATTATCAAACGTATTACCCTATCAAATGTAAATGGTTTTGTACTTATCATGTTTTTTAAAAATTAGAAGTCAGAAATTAGAAGTCAGAAGTTGGAAATTTGAAGTTAGCTCTTTTTCTCACTCTGGCATATTGTATTTTTTTAATTCGATGCGTAAATTGGTGCTTTTATTATCCGTCACTTTATCCATCCAAGCCCAAAACTTAGGGCTATGATTCATTTCCTTGGTGTGGCAAAGTTCATGAAGTATCACATAATCAATTAAATGTGCTGGCAATAACATCAAAAACATTGATAAATTGATGCTTCGTGCGCGAGAGCAACTCCCCCAGCGGCTCTTGCTCGACTGAATTTTTACATCCGCTAAATAAAAACCAAACTTTCCGGCCAATTGTTTCGTGCGGTCGGGTAGGAGCCGTTTGGCTTCTTTGCGCAAAAAATAATTAATACCATTCCAGCAGTTTTTCTGAGACGTCTCTGCTTGCAAATCGCCTCGAACAGGAAATTCAATTGTTAAAACACCATCTTTTAATGCAAAAAAGATATTTTTGCGCTCCACTGGTTTTACGTCAACTACAAAAGTAAGTGTTGTAATCTTTTTGTCGAAACTTAATTCTAAATCGTGGTTTTCTTTCTTGTGAATTAGCTTGTTTTGTTTAGCTAAAATGCTTTTCCGCTTTGAATTAATAAACGCAAGCGCATCTTTTTCGGAAGCACCTGCAGGTAGCGATACCTTCAAACCATCGGATAATATTCGCACACGTATACTCCGCGAACGAAGATTGTGCACAAATTCAATATTACCAAAGTCAGGATCGGTTTCCATGAAAGATTCAACACGTTTTACTTTAAAGTTTTCGAAAACTATGTGCAAAGATACATTTTTTAGAGATAAATTGATTCACTTTCGGTTTAAACAAATAACTTTGCAACAAAAATCAATTAAAATTAAAATATCACCAGTCAATAACCATCAATATCCACCAATATCTATCAATATCAATCAATATCAATCAATATCCACCAATATCTTTCAATATCCATCACCAATAACAAAAAAATGATTCAGGTTAAAAATATTCATAAGAGTTTCGATACGCTGGAGGTGCTCAAAGGCGTTAGTATGGAAATTAATAAAGGCGAAATTGTATCAATAGTTGGGCCAAGTGGTGCCGGCAAAACTACTTTGTTGCAAATAATCGGAACACTCGACAAAGCCAACATCGGTCGTGTGCTTATAGATGGCGCTGATTTTGCAACCCTCAGCGAACCCGCATTGGCAGCATTCCGCAACAAACACATTGGTTTTATTTTTCAGTTTCACCAGCTTTTACCCGAATTTACTGCACTCGAAAACGTGATGATTCCCGCTCTGATAGCTCGAACCGACAGTAAAAAAGCCGCCGTTCGTGCCAAAGAATTGCTTACTTATCTCGGACTTAGCGAACGATTGGAGCACAAACCATCCGAATTGTCGGGAGGCGAAAAGCAGCGTGTTGCCGTAGCTCGTGCGCTCATCAACAACCCCAGTGTAATTTTGGCCGACGAACCATCAGGAAGTTTGGACAGCAAAAATAAAGAAGAACTACACAAACTGCTGTTCGAACTACGCGAAAAATTTGGTCTCACCATAGTTATTGTAACCCACGACAAAGAACTGGCTCTGCTTTCGGATAGAGTGATTGAAATGAAAGATGGGAGGATTGTTTAGTAGTCCCGCCGGGAATCGAACCCGGATCTAGTGTTTAGGAAACACTTGTTCTATCCATTGAACTACAGGACCGCTTGAATTGGTAGTGCAAAAGTACATTTTTTTTTATTAATCCGAAAACCATTTATACTATTTCGTTTCAACGCATTTTTTGTATCTTTGCAACTCACATTTATTATGAAAGATGTTTTTCAAAAAACAGTCAATTGTACCTGTTTAAATGGTAAATAGATTTATGTTCAAACTGTTTTACGCCCTACTATATTTACTTACATTGCTGCCTCTTAGGGTGTTGTATGTGCTGTCCGATTTGCTTTTTCCGCTTATTTATCATGTGGTACGCTATCGGCGTAAAGTGGTGCGCAGTAATTTAATTAACTCATTTCCAGGTAAAAGCAAACGCGAGATTATCCGCATCGAACGGAAGTTTTACCATTATTTTTGCGATGTTTTTATCGAAGCCATGTATCGGATTAATATGTCGCCACAGGAAGTGAGCCGACGCATTACATTTGAAAATGTGGAACTTATCGAAAAAATTTATGCCGAAAATAAAAGTGCCATGCTTATGATGGCGCATTACGGTAATTGGGAGTGGGTATCAGCTATGTCGCTTCATTTACCCAAAGAAAGTCCGCTCTTCGGTGTTTACAAACGACTTACCAATGCCGATTTCGATGCCATGACTTACCGCTTACGTTTGAAATACAATATGGGCAATATCGAAATGCGCGATTTGTTTAAAACCATGCTCCAAATGGGTAAAGCAAGTGAAAAGGGCGTGTTTGCAATGGTATCCGATCAATCGCCACGCAAAGATAGTATCCGCTTTAGTATGATGTTTATGAATCAGCCTACGCCTGTTATTGTAGGTACCGAAGTGTTGGCACGTAAGTTCGATTATCCGGTGTTAATTCTTTCCATAACCCGACCCAAACGTGGTTATTATCACTGCAAAGTTGAAATGTTGTCGGCAAGCCCAAAAGATGAGCCCGAGTTTAGTATTTCCGAAAAGTATATGCGTCGGCTCGAAACGGATATCAACCAAAATCCTGAATTGTGGTTGTGGACTCATAAACGCTGGAAGTACAAGGTTGTTTTATAGAATTTCTCCTTCCAAAACGAAGTTGTAATGGTATTTGAAACTGAATGTGGCTCACAACATCTTGATTTCGGAAAAATTGAATAAAGGATAAACGACTTTTAGGTTGCTTGTCCTTTATTTTTTTAAAGGAATAAAGAGTATTTACTAAACAAAAATGCATAAGAAGTTGTTTGAGAGTTAAAATAGATTCATGAATTGGTGATAGTAATGAATTACTGATTTTTTGTAACTTTGCAGCTTCATTCAAAAAAAGCTGCATTTTGTCTTTTTTTTTGAAATTATGCATTAAAACTACTTATGGCAGAAGATATTTTACACGAAGTAACACAGGCGGATTATAAATACGGATTTACTACTGATATTGAGACTGATATAATTCCTATAGGATTAAACGAGGAGGTTGTGCGCATTATTTCGGCTAAAAAAAATGAGCCGGAATGGATGTTAGAGTATCGCTTAAAGGCTTACCAACATTGGACCACCATGACAATGCCCGACTGGGCTCATCTTAACGTTCCCGAAATTGATTATCAGAGCATATCGTATTATGCAGCACCGCGCACCAACAACCCTAAAAGTTTGGATGAAGTGGATCCCGAGTTATTGAAAACATTCAATAAATTAGGCATTCCGCTCGAAGAGCAAATGGCGCTTTCGGGCATAGCGGTAGATGCGGTAATGGATTCGGTATCGGTAAAAACCACTTTTAAAGAAACATTGGCCGAAAAAGGCATAATTTTTTGTTCGTTCAGCGAAGCCGTGGAGCATCATCCGGACTTGATACGAAAATACATGTCGTCGGTGGTGCCCGTAAGCGATAATTTTTATGCAACGCTTAATTCGGCTGTTTTTAGCGACGGCTCTTTTGTGTATATCCCCAAAGGTGTTCGTTGCCCCATGGAGTTATCCACTTATTTCCGCATAAATGCAATCAATACCGGGCAATTTGAGCGCACATTGATAGTTGCCGACGAAGACAGTTATGTGTCGTACCTCGAAGGTTGTACAGCACCCTCGCGCGACGAAAATCAGTTGCATGCGGCCATTGTAGAAATTGTGGTCATGAAAAATGCTGAAGTGAAATATTCTACTGTTCAGAACTGGTATCCGGGCGATAAAAATGGAAAAGGTGGCGTATATAATTTTGTAACGAAACGCGGAATTTGCAAAGGTGAAAATGCCAAACTATCCTGGACACAGGTTGAAACTGGTTCGGCCATTACTTGGAAATACCCAAGTTGCATATTGTTGGGTGATAATTCGTCGGCCGAATTTTACTCGGTGGCGGTTACCAACCATCATCAGCAAGCCGACACAGGCACAAAAATGATACACTTAGGACGAAATACCCGCAGTCATATTTTATCCAAAGGTATTTCGGCAGGCGTGAGCAATAATAGTTATCGTGGTTTGGTACGTGTTGGAGCTAATGCCGATAATGCCCGAAATTTTTCGCAATGCGATAGTTTGCTATTGGGCGATAAATGTGGCGCACATACGTTCCCATACATGGAAGTAAACAACGAAACAGCTGTAGTTGAACACGAAGCAACCACTTCGAAAATTAGCGAAGATCAAATTTTTTACTGCAACCAACGTGGTATATCTACCGAAGATGCAGTAGGATTAATTGTAAATGGCTATGCCAAAGAAGTATTAAATAAATTGCCCATGGAATTTGCCGTGGAAGCACAAAAACTATTACAAATAACACTTGAAGGAAGTGTAGGATAATTATGTTAGAAATTAAGAACTTACATGCCAGTATTAATGGCAAGGAAATATTAAAAGGATTGAACTTAACAGTTCGCGCAGGTGAAATTCACGCCATTATGGGGCCAAACGGTGCCGGAAAATCAACACTTTCGTCGGTACTTACGGGTAATCCAGCTTTTGAAGTAACACATGGCGAAGTAACTTTTTTGGGAAAAGACCTTTTGGAATTAGCTCCCGAAAAACGCGCCAACGAAGGCATTTTTCTGAGTTTTCAGTATCCAGTTGAAATTCCGGGCGTGAGCATGGTGAATTTTATGCGCACTGCCATTAACGAACAACGTAAATATCGTGGACTCGCACCTGTATCGGCAACTGACTTTTTACGCATGATGCGTGAGAAAAAAGAATTGGTTGAGATGGATAATAAACTCACAAATCGTTCGGTAAACGAAGGTTTTTCGGGTGGCGAGAAAAAACGCAATGAGATTTTTCAAATGGCGATGCTCGAACCAAAATTATCTATTTTAGATGAAACAGATTCGGGTCTGGATATTGATGCACTTCGCATTGTAGCCAATGGGGTAAATAAACTAAAATCGGCCAACAATGCTAGCATTGTAATTACACACTACCAACGTTTACTCGATTACATTGTGCCCGACTTTGTGCACGTATTGTACGACGGACGCATTGTGAAATCGGGTGATAAAACGCTTGCATTCGAACTCGAAGAAAAAGGCTACGACTGGATTAAACAGGAAGTGGAAGGGAAATAAATTTGACAACGGACAACTGACAACGGTTTCCTGAAAAAATCTGTCGTCTGCTGTCTGTAGTCTGTAGTCATTATCAAAATGGAAAAACAATATTTAGATTTATATAACTCACATCACGAGACCATCAAGCAACACTCTTCGGAGGTGATGAATGCAGGCCGTGATGCTTCGTTTGCTCAGTTCGAAGCGCTTGGCTTCCCAACTACGCAACTCGAAAACTACAAATATACCGACTTAACCGAAGCGCTTTCGGTCGATTATGGCTTGAACATCACTCGTTTAAAAATGCCTGTAAATCCTTACGAAGTTTTTACATGCGATGTGCCCGGCATACATTCGTACCTCTACTTTGTGGTGAACGATGGCTTTTATCCCGTTAATGACAAACGAAATGATGCACTTCCCGAAGGTGTTATTATTGGTAGCATTAGCGAGGTATCAAAGTCGCACCCCGAATTGGTATCGGCTTATTTTGCCAAACTTAGTTCGCAGAAAAACGATGGTTTAGTGGCTTTCAATGGTGCTTTTGCGCAGGATGGATTTTTTATGTACATACCCAAAAATGTACAGTTGGATAGGCCAGTACAATTGGTAAATATAATGCGTTCGGATGTTGACTTTATGGCTAATAGTCATAATTTGATTATTTTGGAGGAAGGTGCCAAAGCGCAATTGCTTGTATGTGACCATACTATCGA
>CAIWIS010000678.1 GCA_903912795.1 uncultured Bacteroidales bacterium | reverse complement strand
TCTTCCAATGTTTTTCCTTTAGTTTCGGGAACCATTTTCCAAACAAAGATGGCTGACAGAACCGACATTACACCGTAAAGAACGTATGTAAATGTAATGCTGAATGCTTCCAACGATGGAAACGTAGCCGAAACGATAAAGTTGGCAATCCACTGTGCTGCTACAGCAATAGCAATTGCTTTTCCGCGGATGGTGTTTGGGAATATTTCAGAAATCAACACCCAGCATATTGGACCCCACGACATCATAAACGAAGCCGAGTAGATAACAATAAATATCAAAGTGCTAACACCGATAATTTGTAGATAAGCCAATATACCAATGGCAAACATCCCGATAGCCATACCTACCGAACCAATAATTAACAATGGTTTACGACCGAATTTATCAACAGTAAAAATTGCCACCAAAGTGAAAATAATGTTGATAAAGCCCATGATAACCGTTTGATACATGGCTGCATCGTTTCCAAAGCCAAGTCCTTTGAAAATTGTTGGTGCATAATAAAGCACTACGTTAATACCTACTGCTTGTTGGAAAATGGACAGTAAAATGCCAATTATCAGAACTTTCCAGCCATAAGATAATACTTTTTCAACCGTTTCGTGAGCCGATTCTTTGATTTCAGCTAAAATTTCTTTGGCTTTATTTGAACCGTTGATTTTACCCAAAATATGAAGTGCTTTTTCTTCTTTACCTATCAATGCCAAGTGGCGAGGTGTTTCGGGTACAAAAAACAACAATACACCAAAAATAGCTGCCGGAACCGCATTGGAAGCAAACATATAACGCCATCCTTCGGTATCAATCCATTGTTGTGGTTCGCCTTTGGTAATAAAATAGTTTACAAAATAAACTATCA
This sequence comes from uncultured Bacteroidales bacterium, assembly GCA_903912795.1. Taxonomy (GTDB): domain Bacteria; phylum Bacteroidota; class Bacteroidia; order Bacteroidales; family Paludibacteraceae; genus Paludibacter. The sequence continues at coordinate 829 of CAIWIS010000678.1, read as the reverse complement.
ACATACCAAAAATAATGGCAAACTGATTCCACGAAACCAATTTTCCACGAATATCTGCCGGTGCAATTTCGGCAATATACATAGGGCAAATAGCCGAAGCAAGACCTACACCAATACCACCAATAATACGGTAAATGTTGAATGCAATAAGTACATCAACTGAGCCGTCGCCTTTTGTAAAGAATAAAAACTCGGGATATGCCGCGCCTAATGCTGAAATGAAAAACATAACAGCAGCAACTAATAAGGAGTTTTTACGTCCTAAGTATTCAGCAAAAAGTCCTGAAACAGCACTACCCAAAATACAACCAATCAAAGCGCTCGATACTGTTGCACCATGATAAAACGTTGCCATACTGCCAAAAGTGGCTTCATCGAGATGAAAAACTACTTTCAACGAATCCACAGCACCCGAAATTACAGCTGTGTCATAACCAAAAAGCAAACCTCCAAGTGTTGCCACCAAGGTAATGCCAAAAATATAAATTTTACTTCCTTTTTCTGTGTTCATTTTTTTTTAGATTTAAGAGCAAAGAGCAAAGAATAAAGACGAAAGAGCAAAGACGAATGGTTATTTCCAAACATTTACTGTCTTTGCTCTTTTATCTTTGCTCTTTTGTCTGAATTAAATATACATATTCACAATTGCTTCATAAAGCTCTTGTTTTCCGCTGATTTGTTTTGGTTCACCATTAGCTTTTGCATACGCATATACATCTTCGAAAGTCAATTTTCCTTCTTCAAATTCTTTTCCTTTGCCTGCATCGTAAGAAGCATAGCGGTCAGAAACCATTTGTTTGTAAGGAGATTCTTCCAAAATTGCAGCTGC
>CAIWIS010000677.1 GCA_903912795.1 uncultured Bacteroidales bacterium | reverse complement strand
TATGCCATCTTTGGCAATTGCATCAATACTGGGTGTAACAACAATATCATTCCCCATGCAACCAATTGAATTCCAGCGAATATCATCAGCCAATAAAAAAACGATATTCATTTTTTTATCTTTTGAATCTGTGTTTGCTGCTGTTGCTGAAGCGTTAAAAAGAATAACGCCACAAGCAATACTCATCGAACAATACTTTTTTTGAATTAAATCATTCATTATTTTATAGAATTATATCAATATTCATTCGTTTATCATAAACTACTCACAGTATGACTTGAAGTCACCTCGTGAGTTAAGTAATCAAAGATATATTTTAGGAGTTTTTCGTTATTAATTATTAATTTTCAGAATAATACTTCGCAATCGAAACAATTCTTTTCCAATGATTTTTTCCGCTGTAACTTTAAGGTCGAATTCGCCTTTAGGTAGCGTGATGACACCTACAGTATCGCATACAAAATCGCCATTGGAAACAGCATGTGTAATTTTGACCTTGCCTGCACTAATGGCATAAATACCGTTAGCTCCCAAATTTTTTTGTAATTCTTTTCCGGCATCCCCTTCCACCAATTTGGCTTTTTTTTGTTCCGCTGGTGCGGCATAATTGGCTATTACCTGATAGGTAGTGGCTTTGTTTAACCATACTGACCATGAAATTTCAGATGTTGGTTTTGAGAAATTCAATACGCAAGCATTGATATTTCGCTCACCGGCAAAGGTGATTCCACCAGAAATTTGTGCATCAAAAACTCGCAGCTGGTCTTCAGTATCGTTTGAAGTAAGCAATCGATGTTTATCTGCTTGCGGCACTCCGTTACAACGCACTACAATAACCGCATCGATGGTGTCGGGGCAAAAGGCTGGCACATGGAGTGTTAAGTTATTGCCGTCTTGTTTGAATTTAAACTTTTGGATTTTATTGGTTAGCAAAAACGATTCGATCACTTTTGTTTTCAGTCCGCCCACAATAATTTTCTTATCAGAAGGCCATTTGAAAACGTGCAGAAATACGGTGTCACCTTTTACAGTGGATTCGCCCCACGAATGTACTGCCAATGGTGTGCGTTTTGTACCTCGAATGGACGATTCGCCATTCACTTTCCACCATGTACTTATTCCGTTCAGGATATTGATATCTTTTTGGTCGAATTTTCCATTTCCCATAGGTCCAATGTTCATCAAAATATTGCCACCCCTTGCGGCAGCTTTTGCTATCAATTGAATAAAATGAGAGGCAGGTTTATGTTTGTTGTCGTTGGCATTAAAACCAAAAGAACCATTGGTAGTTGGTATTCCTTCCCAATAACCTTCCCTATTTTTGAATTCCGATGGACAATCCATGGTGTTGGCGTAATCATATTTAGCGAGTGTTTTTGATTCGCGACCATTTACAATAATATTGGGAGCAACCTTACGAATAGCAGCCAAAATACGCATATTTTCCTCTTCCGGGAGTTTATGATTTGTATCAAACCACAGAAGATCAGGATTATAATTTTGTATCAATTCCAGAATTTGAGGAATGGATTTTTCATCCACATATTGTTGTGCGCGAGGAAGAAATTCCGGAATTTTCTCCCACCAATTACTTCCCCCAAGTAATTTGTCGCCTCCAGGATTATTATACTCCCAATCGTTGCCAGGTCCATTGACTTCGCCCCAGTCGAAAGCATGTGAGTAATAAAGCCCAAACCGGATACCAGCTTTTTTACAAGCAATGCTTAAATCACGTATAGGGTCATGAGCATAGGGTGCTGCTTTTACAACGTTGTAATTGCTAGCTTTAGAGTCATACATGGCAAAGCCGTCGTGGTGTTTGGCAGTCATTACCATATATTTCATACCCGTAGCTTTGGCGATACTTACCCATTCATCGGCATTGAATTCTTTTGGATTAAACGCTTTTACTACCTTTTCCATATAGTCGGCTTGTGTAATTCGAGCCATACGCTGTATGTGTTCGCTGTAGCCCCCATAATATTTACCGTTCCATGTACTATTTAATGTTGACGAAACGCCCCAGTGAATAAACATACCGAAGCGCGCTTCGTCAAACCATTTCATTCGGGCATCCAAGGCTTCTTTTGTAGGTATCAAATCATTGGACGAGGGTGCACGCGAAGTCGTTTTTGT
>CAIWIS010000676.1 GCA_903912795.1 uncultured Bacteroidales bacterium | reverse complement strand
TAGAGCCCATAATAACTGAAAAAACAATTTCGTTTCATTATGGAAAACATCATTTAACGTATGTAAATAATCTGAATGGTTTGGTTGAAGGAACCGAATTTGCTGATGCTGACCTTGATGCCATTGTAAAAAAATCGGATGGACCGATGTTTAACAATGCAGCTCAAATTTGGAATCACAATTTCTATTTTCTTTCGCTAACGCCAATCAAAGGTTCGCAACCATCCGAATCGCTCACAAAAGCCATAAATGCTGCTTTTGGTTCGCTCGAAGAATTCAAAAAACAATTTAACCAAGCTGCCATTAGTGTATTTGGTGCTGGTTGGGCTTGGTTGGTAAAAGATGCCGAAGGTAAGCTTTCGATTTCCAAAGAAAGCAATGCCGGAAATCCAATTACTCGTGGTTTGGTACCACTACTTACTTTCGATGTGTGGGAACACGCCTATTATATTGATTATCAAAACCGCCGTGCCGATTATGTGGCTGCATTGTGGGATATTGTAGATTGGAATGTAGTGTCAGCACGCTATTGAAAATTGATTTTCAGAAAAACCATTTAAGCCGGTTTGAGCAATAAGTCTCAAATCGGCTTTTTTATTGCAATTTTTTTGTAAATTTGCAAACTAATAAAAAATTGTAGTCAGTATGAATAAAATCATTCGTAAAGTCCATTTTCTGAAAACGTAATTATGTTCGAAGTGGAAGCTCCATTAATTGCAAAATCGCGTAAAGCGGGTCATTTTGTGATGGTAAAAGTAGGCGAAAAAGGCGAACGCATACCCTTAACAATTGCTGATGCCGATCTTGCTAAAGGCACTATCACACTGGTAGTTCAAAAAATGGGTGTTTCGTCGTCAAAACTTTGTAACTTGGCCGAAGGTGAATTTATTACTGATATGGTTGGGCCACTTGGAAAAGCTACACATATTGAAAAATTTGGCACAGTTGTATGTGCTTGTGGAGGAGTAGGAACTGCTCCTATGATGCCTATAGTGGCTGCTTTGAAAAAAGCTGGAAACAGAGTTATCACAGTTTTAGCAGCTCGTAATAAAGATTTGATTATACTCGAAGAGCAAATGCAGGAATTATCCGACGAGGTAATTGTAATGACTGATGATGGTTCGTATGGCGTTAAAGGTTTGGTAACTAATGGTGTGGAATCGGTAATTCAACGCGAAAAGGTGGATTTATGTGTTACCATTGGCCCTGCTATTATGATGAAGTTTGTAAGCTTACTAACCAAAAAATACGAAGTACCTACCTTAGCTTCGCTTAATACAATTATGGTTGATGGTACAGGTATGTGTGGCGCTTGCCGTGTGTCGGTAGGTGGAAAAACCCGCTTTGTTTGTATCGATGGACCAGAATTTGATGCACACCAAGTTGATTTCGATGAGATGTTGATGCGTCTTGGAGGTTACAGAGACATTGAGCGGGAAGATATGGAAAAAATGAAATGCGCTTCTGGCGTTAATTAATATATAAATATGAATATCACTGAAGAAAGAGCCCTGCCGTGGCGTGCTGAGTTACGAAACTCAATGAAAGCAAAAGAGCGTACCGACATACCCCGCGTTGAGATGCCCGCACAAGATCCAAAAGTGCGTTGTACAAATAACGAAGAGGTAAACTATGGTTTAACTGCCGAAAAAGCTATGCAAGAGGCAAAACGATGTCTTGACTGTGCCAATCCAACCTGCATGGAGGGCTGTCCGGTAGGTATTTATATTCCAAAATTCATTAAACACATCGAAAAAGGTGAATTTCTGGAAGCTGCCAAAACGCTGAAAGAAACTTCGGCACTACCTGCAGTTTGCGGTCGCGTTTGCCCACAGGAAAAACAATGTGAAGCAAAGTGTGTGCATTTGAAAATGAAAAAAGAGTCGGTTGCCATTGGTCACTTGGAACGTTTTGCAGCCGATTACGAACGCGAAAGCGGCAATATCTCTATCCCTGTTGTGGCTGAACCCAACGGAATGAAAATTGCGGTAGTCGGTTCGGGTCCAGCCGGTTTATCATTTGCTGGCGATATGGCAAAAATGGGCTACGATGTAACTGTTTTCGAAGCTTTGCATGAAATTGGAGGCGTACTTAAATATGGAATTCCTGAATTCCGTTTGCCAAATGCATTTGTTGATGTTGAAATTGACAACCTACGTGCAATCGGCGTTAAATTCATAACTAACTGTATCATAGGACGAACCATTACCATTGAAGAACTGAAAGCTGATGGTTTTAAAGGTGTATTTGTAGGCAGTGGAGCCGGACTTCCTCGTTTTATGAATATAAAAGGTGAAAATTTGGTGGGCGTTATGTCTTCGAATGAATATTTAACCCGCGTAAACCTAATGGATGCTGCTAGTCCCGATTCGGACACTCCCGTATTTTTAGGTAAAAAAGTAGCCGTTATAGGTGGTGGAAATACGGCAATGGACTCCGTTAGAACTGCTAAACGCCTTGGAGCCGATCGTGCAATTATTGCTTATCGTCGCTCAGAAGAAGAAATGCCCGCTCGCCTCGAAGAGGTGCATCACGCTAAAGAAGAGGGAATTGAATTTATGACTTTACGCAATCCAATAGAATTTATTGGCAATGATCAAGGTAGAGTAACGCACATGGTTCTTCAGGTAATGGAATTGGGTGAACCGGATGCTTCGGGACGACGTTCGCCCGTGGAAGTTCCCGGAAAAACCGAAACTATAGAAATTGACGAAGCCATTGTGAGTGTAGGCGTATCGCCGAATCCACTTATTCCTCAATCAGTTATGGGACTTGAAATTACAAAATGGGGAACAATAGTTGTTGATAACGACACTATGCAAAGTGCTGTACCCATTGTATTTGCAGGTGGCGATATTGTTCGTGGAGGAGCAACTGTTATTTTGGCCATGGGCGATGGTAGAAAAGCGGCTGCAGCTATGGATAAATGGATAAAGCAAGGTTTAAGTTGATAAGTTGGTTTATCATTATCTTAATTTTAAAGCATGAAATTTATCAGATTCAATTTAGTAGTTCATTTTCTTCTCGTTTTTTGCTTTTTTCTGAAAGCTCAAACTGCTGAACCTCCGCGACTTGTAGTGGGAATAATGGTTGATGGTTTGCAAAAAAAACACTTGGACATGCTCTCGGCTTATTTTGATCCGGGTGGTTTTAAAAAGTTGACTGAAAGTGGAATCTCCATACAACATGTAAATTATAATATTATTTCGGGGGGAAATGCATCTGATATAGCCACAGTTATGACAGGCTCAGTACCTTTTTATCATGGAATAACTGGAAATAAATATTACAATAGGTCAACCGATAAAATCCGTCAGTATATTTACGATGAACAAGAAATTGGAATTGGAACTACCGAAACTTATTCAGCTTACAGTTTGCTGGCGAGTACTTTTTCCGACGAATTAAAGCTTGCTACTAACCGAAAATCAAAGATTTACGTAGCTGCCATCAATGCAAATGAAGCAATGATGTTAGGCGGACACACCGCAAATAGCGTGGCATGGATTGATGACATTCAACACAAATGGGTTACTACAGGTTATTATAAAGATGGTTTGAGTAAATCGGCTGATAATATGAATGTTAGTGGTGCTTTCAAAACAATTTCTTCGCGTCGTTGGCAGCCTTTGTATGCTGCAAATACTTATATGTCGGCAGCAAACGATTCAAAAAAATCTGATTTTACGAACCAACCTACAGAAAGAAAATCAAAAACTACTTCTAATACTTGGTTGAAGAACACACCCTCGGCTAATTCGCTGGTGGCCGAATTAGGAATCAGAATTGTGAATGATGAACAATTGGGACAAGATAATACGCCCGATATGTTGCTGCTTCAATTCAGCGTTCGAGCGCCTAACGAAAAGTTTTTTTCGTTACAATCAGTCGAAAAGGAAGATATGTATTTGCGTTTGGATAAAGAAATTCAAAATTTATTGCAGAAAATTGACGTAAAGGTTGGTATGGATAAAACACTTGTTTACTTATTTGCCAACCAAACCGAAGTTCATTCTCCAACCGAATTAGGCGATAATAATATCCCTGCTGGCTATTTTAGTGCTAATCGTTCAATGGCTTTGTTAAATACTTATTTGATGGCCATGTTTGGGCAAGAGCGTTGGGTAACCGGTTATTATGGGAAAAATATTTTTTTGAACAAACAAAAAATTGAAGAGAAAAAATTGAATTTTGCTGATTTTCAAAAACTTGTAGCTGATTTTATGCCAGAGTTCGAAGGAATTCAAACTGCTTATCCATCGACACAAATATTAACTATGGGAGGCGATTCCAATTCTGAAATAGCTCGTTTGCGAAATTCAACACATAAAAGTAGCATGGGCGATGTGGTTATTACGCTTATGCCAGGTTGGTTGGAGTTGGACGATGATTACAAACCTGTAGGCGAATCGAATGCATTGACATCTATTACTCCTTTGTTTTTTTATGGTATGAAATTAAAACCTTCGAAAGTAAATTCGAGTTATAGTGTAACTGACATTGCACCAACACTTTCCCGAATTTTAAACATACCATTGCCCAATGCATGTATTGGTAAACCTATAAAAGAAATTTTTGAATAATATGTATAATTTTGATGAAATAATTGACCGAAAAGGAACAAATGCCGTAAAACTCGAACGTTGTAAAGCTCTTTTTGGGACAGAGGATTTGTTGCCATTATGGGTAGCCGATATGGATTTCAAAACACCTGATTTTATATTAAATGCCATTTCAAAACGCCTTGAACACCCTATTTTAGGATACTCAATGCCTCCAAAAACATATTATCCACTTATGCAGCAATGGATTACCAGTCACCACAATTGGCAGGTAAAACGTGAATGGATAGGATTTTTGCCAGGTATAGTTCCAGGATTATCATTTGCAGTGCAAAGCTTAACGACGCCTGGAGATGAAATTATTGTTCAATCGCCCGTTTATTATCCATTTTTCAATGTGATAAGTAATAATCACCGGGTAATTGTGAATAATCAGTTGGTGGAGGAAAATGGGAAATTTG
>CAIWIS010000675.1 GCA_903912795.1 uncultured Bacteroidales bacterium | reverse complement strand
GAAAGACATAAGTCAATCGTGGTTGAATCAAAAGCATAGACATTGCCACCGAGTTTGAAGATGTCAGAAACCCGTTTTTCTCGGGCTTCATTTACCAAATAATAGGCAAACTCTTCAAAGATGTGGTAATCTCTATCCTGATTGGCTCTTGCCAAAGATGATTTTGAAACATTCTTACCCATTCCCAAATGATAACATTTGGAGTGGTGAGCATTAAGAGCGACAATCAAATCTCTCAGACTTTCACGGTTAGACAATTGACCAAACATGAGAGCAAGCAGTTGATTCCAACAGGTAAAATACTTCACATATTTATCACCATCATATTTACGGACGATGTAATTGAATTTATTCCTGTCTAAAAAAGAAGTTAATTGTGCGAAAACATATTTGTCTTTATTCATTTGCAAAATTGTGTTAAAACAGCAAAATTGCAAATTGAAATCCGTTTAATCAAATATCTTCTGTAAATAACTAAATTTCAAACATTTCAAAGAACTCTTTTTAATTTTAATGGGACATTAATGAAATGGCATTTAAAAATGGTGGATATAACACATTTGGTGCGGGAAAAATTTATCATCACCGGTCGGGCTTTCTCGATCAGCGTGGTTGGGACGAATACCATTCGCGCAGTCAGGAAGAAAAAGACATGGCATGGGAAATGAATGGTTATCACATGAATGATGTGCCTCGTCCTACTTCACAACCAAACATTCCCTATTTTATCAAAAAAGGACTCCCAAGTGGTCCTGCTCTACATCTGGAATGGGCTCCGTTGGATAACGACAAAGAAAAAGAAATGGTGGATGTTATTCGGACGCAATGGGCTTGCGATGTTATCAGCCGCAAGCATGATAAACCTTTTTTTCTGGCTTTAGGATTGTATTGCCCGCATTATCCGAACTATGCACCAAAAAAATATTTCGATCTTTACAAGCGAGATTCTATTAAGCTGCCCGATTATAAAACTGGTGATATAGATGATTTACCACCAGCAATACGCAAAAATGCACTCAACAAAATGAAACAACACACTGAGTTGGAAGAATCGGATGCAGTAAAGGATGCTATTCTGGGGTATTTGGCTTGTGTGTCCTTTGCCGATGCAATGCTTGGACGCGTGCTCGATGCGCTGGATGCTTCACCATATAAAAAGAACACCCTAGTTTGTGTTTGGAGCGACAATGGGTTTCATCACGGCGAAAAAGGCATTTGGGGAAAACATACACTTTGGGAACGAACCTCAAATGTACCTTTATTATGGTCAGGTCCGGGAATCCCTAAAAACACAAAAGTACCAACTACTGTAAGTCTAATCGACATATACCCTACTTTTGTGGAATTATGCAAACTCCCAAACAAAACGCAATTGGATGGTGTTTCGTTGGCTCCAATTTTTAAAAATCCATCAAAAGCCAAAGACCGAAATGTGATACTTCCTTACCACGAAAGAGGTGGATATGCAGTAATAAATATGAACTGGCGATATATACATTATGACGATAATACTGAAGAGTTTTAT
>CAIWIS010000674.1 GCA_903912795.1 uncultured Bacteroidales bacterium | reverse complement strand
GCATGTCATTTTTGGTCATTTGGTCATAATACTCCGGGGTGTCGTGCCCTATTTTATGACCAACTCCATCAGGCTCGTCGTAGCAGGAAAACAAAAAATTTGGTTTTAAATCTCTGATTGTTTGAACTGTACGATCAACAACTTCATCGTCGCTGGCCATATTCATCACCGTGTCGGTCATATTTTTTTCGAACAGATAACCTATGCCACCCCACTTATATACGACAGCCGTTTTGAATTTTGGTTTTTGAATTTTTATTTGTCCAATGATAGACGGAAATATCCCTCCTGGGCCAATCACACGTGATGGTAATTCCGGGGTTCGGCTTCCCCATTGGGTATATCCGTGTAACTCGGGAGGTGAAACCATCAACATGGATGCCCAATTTACGGCCGAACTTGAAGGAAGAACCGACCGAACCTGCAGACTGTAAGTACCTTCGGTCATCATCCTTTTAAGAGTTGGCATATTTACTTTTGGCACACTGTAGGCGCCCCAGCCATCGAAACCAACCAAAATTACGTGTTTAATACCTTTGGGTGCGGCTTGTGCAAATCCTGCGAGTGTAATGAGAATAACAAGAATGATGTTTTTTTTCATGTGTTTTATCTATTTGTTTTTGTTAATAAAATGTTTGTGTTCAATTATCAAATCGGATAGTTCAATCAACAGTATATTCAGAGAGGATGACACTTTCTATATACCAGTTTGAAAAATTCACAAACCCGTACCACATCGTTAGATTGACAACTACATCCTTGAGGAGAGGGGAAAAGTGAGTATAAAGAAAAAACTGATCTGCCTAAACTATTTACACGACAAAAGGAACCTTTCCTCAATCATACGAGTTACTTTTATTCATTATTTGTAAATCAACACCATCGAAGGATCGAGCGGATAACGTCCAGCTTGTTTACCAAACACCGATAAACCACCTTCATTATCGGAGGCTTTATCGACTTTTAATCTGATTTTTACCGATTGATTTTTAACCAGCTTTTCGATAGCCTCTTTGGGTAAATCGACCTTTACCCGATAACCATACGAACCAGCCTCGTCCAATTTTCCATCGAGGTAAAACGAACTGCGGAGCAACTCCACCGATTTGGTGAGAATAAGATCCAATCCTTCGTTATTTGTATCTGTTTTGGTTGGTTGTGTTAGTGTTCTTTTATCTACGAGTCCTGAACCATGTGGCTGATTAAACCATGACAACAAACCACGATGATCGCATGGATCGTCGGGCAATACCACAGTTGAAACAGCTACACCATCTACCTCAACAATTACAGTGGAAGGGTGTTTCAACTCATCTGTTTGAGGAAATGAGTTCGGATTCAAGCCCCAAGTAGAACAATTTATCCCGATATTCGGGAAATTATCCAATTGGTAGGATTTTTCGGTAAAGTATTTGCTTTGGTTCATTCGAGAGGACAATTCGGCTAAGAAATAGGCTTGTTTTGGGACTTTATTTCCCGAAATCTCAAACTCATATTCCACATAACCGCTTCCTAACCCAATAAATTTTGAGTTCTGTTGCGTCAACAGATTTTTCAAATTCCAGCTCGCTTCTTTATAGTATGCTGCCGGTTTCGAAACCACTACTGTATCGGTCGAAGCAAGCAATTTCGAGTTTGCACGAACACGGAAAGGAACGAAATTGCAGTGCAAGGTATCGCCTTTGGCTCCAATTAAATAGGTGCAATAAGTAGCTACACATTCTTCTTTTGGGGCGACAAAAGTCAAAGGTTCCAACGCCTTACTACTGCACGAAACTGCATCGATTGTAGTGCCGGGAGTTGAGTAACTTTTCTGCTCACCAAATCGATTCCAATAGACTACTTTGGTTTCGAGACGTAATTTCTGTCGCTCGATATTTTCGAGAAAAGAAATGGTAATCGGCATTTTGACTGCTTGTGCAGCATCGTATATCTCTTCAAAACTTTCCCCCGGTATCACATAATTGACAGAGGCGAAATCGGCAAATGTCATTCCCGGGCACAACTCTTCCACTCCAAACTCTTTTGCAGTTCTGTTGTATCGAAAATATCCATTAAATTCATTGTTCACATCGTGTAATTCGGTAAAAAGATATCCTGCCAACTTGGGACGACGTTTAAATTCATTGATCATTTGGTGATAATCGTAGGTTAGGTCAATATCACCTGCGCCGTTTTTATAACCCCAAACACCACCTGCTTCAGCATTAATTAGCGGTGCGTCCGTTTGTTTGTAACCTTTGGTATAATTCCACTGTGAACCGTGATAGGTATAAGCACAAACCGAATCGAGACAATTTGCCCACGAATAACCCGGCAAATATTCGTGCCACGAGTTAAAATCGGAAACAATATGGTCTTCTTTACAAGCTGAATTGTCATCAATCAGACGGGTAGGATCTTCCACTTTGTACTTGCGATACATGTCTAACACCCATTTTTTTGTTTCAGGCAAATAGATTTTATCGTTTCCAACCGGAGTTAACAGTCCCCACGACTCATTGAAAAGTATCCACGAAAAAATACACGGGTGGTTAAAATCGCGTTCCACTTGTTTTTCGGCAAGAAGTTCCCACATACGCATCGAATTTTGACGCTCTGTTTTATCCGCTGGTGAGTTTCTGTAATCGACCATATCGGCCATCATTAGCATTCCCAATTTATCAGCCCAATAAATTTTACGTGGTATTTCCACTTTTATGTGAGTCCGAATGGTATTTAATCCAAGTGCCTTGGTTTTCAACACATCCTCTTT
>CAIWIS010000673.1 GCA_903912795.1 uncultured Bacteroidales bacterium | reverse complement strand
TGGGAAGCAAAGCTCCATAAGAAGGTTTTTATGACACTTTGACTTAACTAATAAAAAATACATTATATATTAATATTATTAGTGGTTATTTTAGAAAGATACTTCTAACTCTTTTTCCTATATTCGTTGGGCGATACGCCATATTCCGTTTTGAAAATGGTATAAAAATATGATTTATTATTAAAACCAGTTTGATACATAATTTCCTGTATGGTAAGTTTGGTGGTTTTTATTAGTCTTTCAGCCTCTTTTAATCGTACTTCACGAATAAAATCGGTTGGTGTTGAGTTAATTAGTTCCTTTATACGGCGATAGAGAATGATACGTGTGATATTTAGTTTTTCGCAAATAAAATCAGGTCCTAATAGTTCATTTTCCATGTTATTCTTTATCAAGTCGGCTATGGAAACCAGGAACTTTTTTTCGTCAGAATGCACAAAATTACTATTAAACTCTTCGATGGTTGAAACAGTAGAGTTGTAAAACTGCTTTAACGAACCGCGGTTGATAATTATCTGGTTGATAACCGATAGTAATAACTTTGGATTAAATGGTTTAGCAATAAAGAACTCCAATCCTCTTTCGTAATTGGCAATTTGGTCGTCCATAGTTGCCTTCGAACTCAGAAAAACCACCGGAATATGCGATGTTAGACGGCTTTTTTTAATTTCATTCAATAATTCAACTCCACTCATGTTGGGCATTATAATATCCGAAATAATTAGGTCGGGGCGATGATGTTTCAGTTGTTCAATGCCTTCATTTCCGTCGGCAGCTTCAATAATTCCGTAAAAAGGCGAAAGAATATCATGGAGTAGATTTCTGATTTCTGTTTCGTCGTCAATAATTAAAATGAGTGATTTCTGTTTGGTATCCATCTGTGGAGAAATCTCTTGAGCTTGCACAAACAGAGGAATTTCTTGTTTGGGGCGAATTTCAACATTTTTTTGAACAGGTAGCTCAACAGTAAAGAGCGTATAATGGTTTTCGCGACTATCTACAGTAATTTTCCCATTCAATAATGATACTAAGCTTTTAGTAAGAGCCAGACCAATGCCGGTTCGTTGAATTTTGCCCTGACTTACATTCCGCTCAAAATTGTCAAGAATTTGAAATCGGTTAAACACACTATCGATATCTTCTTGTTTTATACCAAGTCCTGTATTTCTTACTCGTATGGACAACTCCTTGTCGGTATTTTCAACTTCAATATCAATTTTACCATTTTCATTGGTATATTTATAAGCATTCGACACCAGATTAAACAGAATTTTTTCCAACGCATCTCTATCCGACACAAACAGATTGCTGCTGTTTTTAAAGTTAAGTTTAAAGTCAATTTGCTTTTGCTCAGCAAATTCTACAAAGTTGTCGGTAATATATTTTGCTAATTCCTGAACATCAATTTCTTCAAAAATAGTTCTTTTATTGTCGGTTTCAACACGTCTGAAGTCCATCAAATCATTGATAAGACGTTGCATTCGTTCAGCATTATTTTTTATAACATGTAGGTATCTTTTTGTTGTAGCATCAGTGATATCACTTTCAAGAAGTTTTTCGCAGGGGCCATAAATAAGGGTTAATGGTGTGCAAAATTCGTGGGCAATATTGGTAAAAAAACGTAGTTTTGCTTCGTAAGAAACTAACTGTTCTTTTTTTGCCACCCGTTCTTCGAAGATTGTTCGGTTTAGTTGTATTCTTTTTTTAAGGATGGAATAAATAAAATAAGAAATGCCACTGAATAATACAAGATAAACAATATAGGCATACCAGCTTGCCCACCAAGGTCTATCAACTTTAACACGCAGACTGAATTCTTTCTTATTCCAAACTTTATCTCCATTGGTGGCTTTTATTTTCAACACATAATTGCCCGACAATACGTTTGTAAAAGTGGCTGTATTGGCTGAACCTAAGGCAACCCAATCGTTGTTAAATCCTTCAAGAATGTAACTGTATTCGCAATTTGCGTTATTAATAAAATCGAGTGCCTGAAAATCAATCGAAAAGAAATTTTGGTAGTACTTCAAAGACAAATACTTTCCTTTTCGGTCAGTTTTAGTTAAATCAGCAAGAGGGAAAGTACTGTTATTAATTTTTACATCGGTAATTATCACTTCGGGCATAAAATCACGTTCTTCAAACTCGGAAGTAAAAAAATGGTTCAACCCATTTACACCGCCAAAAAACAGTTCTCCTTTTGCTGTTTTATAATATGAGCCATCTGAAAATTCGTTGCTTTGAAGCCCATAACCATTATTGTAATTGGTAATCTGTTTTGTTTTAGGGTTTAATTTTGATAAGCCATAATTAGTACTAATCCATATTATACCATTGCTATCCTCCAATATTCCATGAACAGTATTGTTTGGCAATCCATTTGTTTCGTTATAATGATTGACCGTTATTGCCTTTCCTTTCAAGGTGAGCTTGTTAAGTCCGTAGCTTGTACCAGCCCAAAATATATTATCCGAGGTTTTCAGCAAACAAAGCACATCGTTGTCGCTAAGTGGAGAGTGGCTATCCTGATTGATATTGGCAATAACTTTATGGGTGGTTTTATTGATTAAAAACAAACCAGATCCGCGAGTTGACATCCACACATGATTTTTGTCAAAAGTGATAATAGAATATATATTGTTGTTCTTCAAACCCGAATTATTGTCTTTATTGTATTCGAACACACGTTGAGTAGTCAACCTTGGGTTTTTGTTGTCAAATTGGAACTGAAAAGCTCCATCGGAATTGGTACCAATCCATAGTGTAGAAAGGGAATTATCCCAAAGTAGACTATAGATAGGTGGCGACAAATTTTCAGTAAATGATTTACTTAATGACAAGTCCATTTTACTAACTTTTAGTGTCTTGAAGTTAACTAAAAAAAGTCCTTCCGATTCCGAACCAATGAACATAATATCATTAGGCCCTTTGCAGATTGAAAGAATTGATTTATTAGTTAGTTCGGGAATATTAACGACCTTGTTGTTAACTAATGTGTTTGTAATAATAGATAATCCATTGCCACGGCTACCTACCCATATTCTGCCCAACTCATCTTCGCATATTGCTCTTATAGCGCTTGCATGTCGGTTCGACAAATCTTTATTAGCTATACGTCTGAAATTCAGCTGTTCGCGATAACTTGAAATAACTCCATTATTATTTGTGCCAGTCCATAAGATTTGTTGTTTTGTATCATAAAACGATGACAATACGCCACCATGATACTCAGGGTTTTGAATTTGCACCCAGGCTTTACTCAAAATATCAAAATAGAAAAGACCTGTTGTTGCCATTCCAACCACAATTTCGTTGTTAAACTCGTTGATAGTTTGAATCCCACCTTTGAGCGATAAGCCCGAAATATCAGCCGCAATTTTTAAAAGCCCATTTACTGAATTAAATAAATAGATGTATTTCGAGCCGATATCAATTAACCAAAATTCATTATCCGATTTTCGAAAGATATTACGTGCTGAAAATTGATTCAGCACCCGTATGCACGAAATAATTTCAGGCTTATTTTGCACTATACGTAGTTGTAGTCGATACAACTCCATATCGCGTGTTACAAGAAATACACTTCCTTGTGCATCGCTTGCCAGATTGACGATTTTCTTTGTTTTAAGGGCATTAACCTCGAGAGGAATAAATTTCCCGGAATTTTCGTCAAAATACCGAAGATTATTATTAAGCGTATAACAAATAACTAAATTTTTCGGACCGAGTGTAAGTTTGTACGATTTTGTGGAAGTAGAAGCATTTTTTCCTTCCGTCTCAAAGAATCGTTCTACTTCCCTTGTTTCGGTGTTTAGTTTATTTACACCGTTGGTAGTACTTACCCAAAGTATCCCGTTGGCAGGCTCCACTATATCGATAATTACATTACTCGTAATAGTTTTAGGGTTTTTTTTGTCGGATTTGTAAACGCGAATTCTTTTACCATCATAAGAATTTAATCCATCCCAGGTACCAAACCACATTACTCCTGTTGAGTCTTTGTGTATCACCGAAATAGCACTATTTGAAAGTCCATCGTCGCTCGAAATCTTTTTAATAATCAGTCCTGCAGCATAAGAAATATGGGATGAAGAAAGCAAAATAACTAAAAAGAATGTTGCAATATTTTTGATGAATAGAAAACTTGAACCTGAATTTAAGTATTTCATTGGCGCATTAAAATTTATTTCATTTTTAATCTATTACAAAGATATTGTATATTATTAAATAACACCTTTTTTCTTTCAGAATTTTAATTACATCATACCATTTTGATATGAGAGCATACTTTTATTAGTAAGCTTAAGTACTACTTTTACTCAAAATACAAATAACAAAAAATATTACTTTTTTTTAGACGAAACTGGTGACCACGGTTTAACTTTTATTGATGATCATTTCCCAATTTTTCTTTTAGCTGGTTGTCTTTTTGAAGATTCAGAATATCAAAAAATATC
>CAIWIS010000672.1 GCA_903912795.1 uncultured Bacteroidales bacterium | reverse complement strand
TCTTTTACTTTAATAGTTTTCTGTTTTCCACTTCGTGTAATACTTTCATTTGCTGAATAGCAATTTGGTTCAGTTTCTGTAATCGCTCAGTTTGTGACATTTTTTCGTTTATAAAAACCGAGTTGAGGTTTTCCATATTGGCAAGACAAATCAGCTCGTTAATCATGGCATAGTCGCGTATATTACCTTTCAAATCGGGATTTGCATCGCGCCATTGCTTAGCAGTAACACCAAACATAGCCACATTAAGCACATCGGCTTCGTTGGCGTAAACAATGGATGTTTGAATCGGAGTAAGTTCCGCCGGAATCAAGTTCTGCTTAATAGCATCGGTGTGTATGTGATAATTCAGTTTTGCCAGTTCTCGCTTAGCAGTCCAACCAATTTGTTTTTGTTCGTCTTCTTTTAATCGTTGAAATTCTTTAATTAAGTATAACTCAAATTCAACCGACACCCAACTGGCAAATTTAAAGGCAATGTCTCTTTGAGCATAAGTTCCAGCACCTGAGCCATTTTTGGTGATTATACCAATTGCACCAGTAAGTTCCACCCAGCGAGAAGGACTCATTGTAAAGGCATTGTTACCAGCATCTTTTAAGAGGGGGTCGAAATCGACCCCCTTAAAAGAAGGATTGTTTAACTGCTCCCAAATTCCTAAATATTCCAGCGTATTTTTAAGCCGCATCCAGTTTTTAACTACATCTTTTGGCTCGATAGCATTTTTTTGTTTTGCAATATCGGTAATACTAATATAGTCCGCTCCATTCACGTTTAAAGTCCGTATCGATACCTCTTTTACAGTTAAATTGCTCGTTTTTGACATACAGTACTAAGTTATTATTTTGTTATTTAATTAGGGAGTTTCGCCCAATTTAAAGTTGCCTCTTTTTATTGTAGCTTTTACTACTATACTCCAAACCCCTCGAATTCGATAGGTTTGAAGTGGTCAAACCTGTTTCGCCAATTAATAAAACTAATCCGTTGTTATCATTTATGTTAAATACATTTTCTAATTCTAATATACCAGCCAGTGTTTACATGCCGCTTTGCGGTGAGGCCGGCTTTTAGCAGGACGTAGGCAGAGCCAACGCTCAGTTCAGAGCTCGCTTATATGCTACGGGGAGCTGAGTCCAAGTCAATTGTCGTATCAGCGATACGACAATTTGTTCATCGTTGAAAATCTGTGCAAATTGCATCATTCTTCGCAAGTTTTTCTCTTCAAAACTACGACCATACTCTATTGATAATTGTCGTGCCACCGATACGACAATTTGCTTTCCGTATTCTGCGCGTTGATTATCAATAATTTCATTGTTTATTCTTTTGCCAATATTCCAATAAGTTATAGTCATTGTTGCATTGGCGGCATAAGCCAGTTGACTTTTGCCATTCTCAATTAATGAAACTAAATCCTTTATCAAAAAAGTACTTGATTTTTCAATTTCCATGAATTTTATTTTTGAATATGGTTTAAACATCCTTATTTAAAAAACAAAGTTACCAAGATATTTCATTCAAATCTCCACAGTGCATTGTTTCTTTTCTTTCAAAATGCACTTCAACTGTCTAACCAAGCAGAGCCAACGCTCAGCTCAGTGCTCGCTTATATGCTACGGGGAGCGGGGGTGATTATTCTTTCTTATTTCGAGTTTTAATGTAGCTATAAAGCCAATTAATTCTCAATTCCTTTCATTCCACCAATCTCTTCTTCCAATTGTCGTTTTATATTTTCGAAATAGGCATCCCAATCGCTAATTTCTGAAACAGTTTTAAAAGTTTCAGAGCTTTTCATATTTACCAATGTCTTTTCCAGTTCGTCACGTTTGGTTCTTAGCAGATTCAGTGCTGCAAGTAATTCTTTCTTTTCGTTTTCCTTTTCCGATTTGTTGGCAAAAAATCCTTTTTCGAGGTTCGAGAGTATTTCGCTTACTCGTACTAAATCATTTGTTTCGTATGCTTTTTGCAATTCTCTGAAAGTCTGTTCAGCCATTT
>CAIWIS010000671.1 GCA_903912795.1 uncultured Bacteroidales bacterium | reverse complement strand
TTGAAAACGATATGAAAAAATGGGAAAATATTATTTCCAATTTTGAAAAACAAAAACCTACTGAATTAAATCAAAAAATCGAACTTGTAAGCTATTACTACGTATACATTGGTCATTTGATTAGAGCAAAAAAACACGATACAGCAAATTTTTATATCGAAAAAGGAGATAAATTGATAAACGATATATTAAAAAATTCACCAAAGTATGCTACTGCTTATGCCTATAAAGGCTCATTTGGTGGATTTAAAATTAGCTTAAATAAATTAAAAGCTTTCTCGCTTAGTTCCGAAAGCAATAAAAATATTGAAAAAGCGCTGGAACTAGAACCAACTAACATACAAGCTATAGTTGACAAAGCAAACCTATTGTTTCATACGCCGAGTTTATTCGGGGGTGACAAAGAAATTTCGCTCAAACTTTTTTTAAAAGCGGTGTATTTATTCGAAAAGAATAAATTAACGAATGAAAACTGGCTTTACATGAACACTTTAGCATTATTAGCCAGAAATTATCAATCATTAAACCATTTACAAAAAGCGAAAGCAACTTACGATAAAATTTTACTTCTTGAACCTGAATTTAAACGAGTAAAATACGATTTATACCCATCACTATTAAAACAACTAAAATGAATACCGATTTTTTTTCGTTAAATGCTACTACTTTGCAAGGCAAAGAGGTAAGTATGGATACATACAAAGACAAAGTGATAATAGTAGTAAATACTGCAAGCAAATGTGGTTTTACTCCTCAGTACGAAGGACTTGAAGAACTTCATAGAACATACAAAGACAAAGGATTGGTTATTCTTGGCTTTCCGTGTAATCAATTTGGCAATCAAGAACCCGGCTCTGAAAAAGACATTGCCGAAGGTTGCTTAATAAACTATGGTGTATCATTTCCAATGTTTTCGAAAGTAGATGTAAATGGAGAAAATGCACATCCCATTTTTAATTATTTAAAATCCGAATTAAAAGGGACTTTTGGAAATAATGTAAAATGGAATTTTACAAAATTTATTATTGACCGCAATGGCAAACCCGTAAAACGCTTTGCTCCGATTACAAAGCCTGAAAACATGAAAGAATTGATTGAAAAACTAATAACAAAATAAAATAACTCATTATGAAAACAAAAAAATTATTATTACTAGCCATTTTGGTTATTGCAACATCTACTATATTTTCTCAAAAAAGTATTTACGATTTTAAAGTGAATGATATTAAAGGAAAATCCGTAAATTTAAAGAAATACGCCTCAAAAGTGATACTTGTAGTCAATACAGCTAGTAAATGTGGACTTACACCACAATATGAAGGCTTGGAAGAACTATACAAAACTATTGGCAGTAAGGACTTTACAGTATTAGGATTTCCATGCAATCAATTTTTAGGTCAAGAACCCGGAACTTCTGAAGAAATTTTGTATTTTTGTACCAATAAATACAATATTACTTTTCCTATTTTTGAAAAAATTGAAGTAAATGGCGATAATACACATCCATTGTATGTGTTTTTAAAACAACAAAATCCACTTGAAGGTAAAAATGATATCCGTTGGAATTTTGAAAAATTTCTGATTGATAAAAATGGAAATGTTGTAAACCGCTATTCACCCAAAACTAAACCAGCTGATATTAAAGCTGATATTGAAAATCTGTTGAAAGAATAATATTTGGCAATAAATAAAAATTACTATGAAGCGTATTTCGGCATTATTACTTTTATGTTTGTTTATTTCAAGTATATTGTTTTCGCAAGTACGATCAGTAGCTGAGGCAATTACTATGGCTCAGCAATTCCAAAAAAAGTCTACAAACACACTTCAGAGAATATCCGCAGCAAGCAATGCAGTTCAATTAACTCATATTGAACGTATTGCTGCGGGAAATTCCGACTCCATTTCTTCTTACTATGTTTTCAACAAAGGCGAAAACAATGGATTTATTATCGTTTCGGCCGACGAAAGAACAAAACCAATTTTAGCATATTCAACCGAAGGCTCATTTAACACATCAACGCTTCCTCATACGTTAAAGTATTGGCTAAATGTGTACAACAAGGAGATTTTATCAATTCAATCTGCTGATAAAAAACTCACAACTAACATAAATAATACTGAAACAGCAAACAACTCGAGCTATGCAAGTTCGATTGCTCCACTTTTAGGAACTATTAAATGGAATCAAGGCGAACCTTACAATAATCTTTGTCCTTTGATACCACCTGCAAACACAACAAAATCAGTTACAGGATGCGTAGCAACTGGTATGGCTCAAGTTATGATGTTCCACAAATGGCCGATAAGTGGTACAGGATCAAACACATATATATCCAGATCAAATAGCATACAGCTTACACAAAGTTTTGCTGGCACCAATTACGATTGGGCAAACATGACCAATACCTATTCGGCAGCAAGCACCGAAGCACAAAAAACTGCTGTGGCAACTTTGATGTACCATTGTGGTGTAGCGGTGAGTATGGATTATGGCACAACTAGCTCGGCATCAACACTTGCAATGGCCAATGCATTGAAAAACAATTTTGGATACGATTCTAATTTACAGCGGTTTCAACGTAATTATTACACCCGAACTGAATGGAAAAACATGCTAAAAGCTGAACTTAACACCATGAAACCTTTACTTTATGCAGGAGATTCAAACGATGGTGGACATTTATTTGTATGCGATGGCTACGATGCGAATGATTTATTTCATTTCAATTGGGGTTGGGGAGGTCAGTCAAATGGTTATTTCCAACTTTCAGCACTCGACCCTAGTTCTCAAGGTATTGGGGGAAGTTCGGGAGGTTATAATGCAGATCAGGATATTTTAATTGGAATTCAGAAACCTAGCAACACAAGTGTGCCAACTTATATGCTATACACAAACGACACCTTGCAATATTCCTCAAAAAGCATTACCCGCACCGGAGTTGTAACAATTACCGGAGGAAAAACTTATAACAAAGGAACTAATAGCTATAATGGAAATATAACATTAGCACTTTATAGTACCAATAATGAATTTATTTTTACAATTGGAAGTGTAAAAGCTGTTAATCTTGCCTCCAACTTTGGCTATTCAACTCTTACTTTTAGCAATGTGAGCATCCCTTCGACCTATGCAGCAGGGAATTATAAGATTTATATGGTTTACGGTGGTTCCGGACAAAGCAATTGGCAAATAATGCGGGGCCCTGTGGGCGTGCCAAACTATATAAATGCTACATTATCAGCTTCTCAAATCACTTTTTCAAAACCTGCCAACGAAGTTCCGGCTCTAACACTAAATACTTTTACCAAAAATGGAAATATTTATCCAAACAAAACGGGTAGATTTAGTGTAAACGTAACAAATAATGGCACTGAATATAATTCAACATTAGGCATTTACCTCGAATCGTTCGACAATCAAACCATAAATCAACTGATTAGCACTGAAGCTATTAACATAGCTGCCGGCGAAACAAGAAATGTAGAATTTCAGGGAAATATAACCATGACTCCAGGGAAATATTACCTTTCGGTAATGTATGATCCATCGAATAATCCAACAAAATCAACATCCGTTGAGCAATTAGGTAATTATCAACTTGTTGATATCATTACAGCACCTACAGAAACTCCTATCTTATCATTGAGTTCGGCCATTTCGTTCCCAAATGCAGCGAAAGTTGAAAAAAGTCAAGCTAGATTAACAGCCACTATTAAAAACTCAATCGGATATTACGACAAAAAACTAATTGCATTTGTTTTCGAAACTACAGGTGGAGGCTCTCTAACGTATTTGGGATATCAAGATGCTTATATCGATGCAAACGAAACACGTACATTCACGTTTTCAGGCGAACTGAATTTGCCATTGAAAAATTATTATATTGGTGTATATTATCAAAATGCTTCTAATGCTTGGATTGCATTGACCCCTTCAAATTACTACCGTACAACATTTACATTGGTAGATTCGCCTACTGCGTTGGAAAACATAAGTGCAAACAACAATCTGATGATTTACCCAAATCCAGTAGCAAATGAATTAACAATATCAACTGCAAATCAGATACATAAACTAAGTATAACAGATGTATTAGGCCGACAAGTTTATGAATGGGACAATGAAAAATCAGATAAAATCAACATCGATGTAAGCCATTTAAAAACAGGAAATTACATCCTAAAAGTTAAAACAAATGATGGTTTACAAGTTACTAAATTCAATAAATTCTAACTTTAAAATGAAAAACTTACTATTGATTTTGGCAACTATCTTAATATTGTTTTCGTGCAAAAGCAAACAAAAAATTGAAAGCACAAAAATGGTAGCAGACTCACAAACTGCCATAATTTACAAAACTACAGCCGATTTTTCACAAAATGTACCGGTAACAATGAATAGCTCGCGTACCGAAATTGTATCGTACCCCGCTCCTACCGACCTATATTATAATGGTAAACTTGCTCAACCTACACTTTTAAAAAACAATTACTTACTGGACAACAGAGGAATAACTGAAAATGTTGTTTTTTTGAAATATACATACAAGCAATACGCTCAACTTAAAGAAGCTCCATCGTTGACCGAAATGATGCAAAATATTGTAGAAAAATATCCACTAATGGAATATATCAATTGTGGTAAAAGAACAAATCAGGCAAATGAAACAACATATTACAATGCAATAATCGACAACAACTTTGATGGCTGCAAAAAATCACAGC
>CAIWIS010000670.1 GCA_903912795.1 uncultured Bacteroidales bacterium | reverse complement strand
GGTTATGGCTTGGGTTATAGTTTTAGTTTTCGGAATACTATGGGTGTAAGTGTAAATATGGAACAGAACACACTTTTTGCAGGTGAATCATACAACCTGGGCGTACGAGCCACACTCACGCACATCGACCCACTTATTACATTTGATATTAGTCGCGATTTTACCCTTTTCATTGGCCCATCACTTTATATGTCCAAATCGAGCTATGTAACAGCCAATACCGATTTGGGCACAAACTACGGTGTAGGAGCACTTATAGGCGTGAAATTCAATCTTATTTCGGCCTTGTTGGCCAAAAAATAAAGAACAATTAAAATATTTTTGTTTGGCACTAGTGGTACTTTCTTTTTCAATTGTCATAGAGGTATAACACAAACAAAACAATTTATTCATTTAAAAATTAAACGTTATGAAAAACTTAAAATTTTGGGCTATCTTAGCCATTTCGGTTGGATTAGTTTCCTGTAATTCTGACAATTTGAGTGATGCTTCGCTTACAGCTACAGCTCAGGACGAAGCGCAAGTAAGTGCTATCAGCGATGATGTTTTAAACAATGCTGATACTTATGTGAATACCGTTTTTGCAACAAATTTTACTGCACCTGCTACCGAAGGAATGCAAAAAGTGGGCTTTAACCGCAACATTGATGGTGTAATTATTACGGTTGATAAAACTGGAACCGAATTTCCAAAAACTTTTACTCTTGACTTTGGAACTACAGGCATTAAAGGCAAACGCGACAATGTTTTGAAAGGAAAAATTATTGTAGTTGTGAGCAATCGTATGGACATTTCGGGTTCAAGTCGTACTTACACTTTTGTTGACTTTACAGTGAACGGAAATGCTGTAAAAGGTTCAAAAGTAGTGACTTATAATGGCGAAAATGCGGCTAAAAAAAGCTGGACTGTAGTAGTTAGCGATACTATTGTAAAAGCCGACGATGGTAAAATGATAATTTCGAACTCAACACGTATCCGTACACGAACTAGCGATGGTGGCACACCAAACGTATATTTTGACGATAGCTATTCCATCGAAGGATCTGCAAGTGGTATCAATGCCAAAGGAGTTGCCTACACCATGGCAATAACCAAACCTTTAATTATCGACGGTGTATGGCCTGTATTTGTTGAAGGCACCATGGTGATAACTACCGAAAAACGCTCCGTAGTATTTGATTATGGCGACGGCACCCGCGACTTAAAAGCTACAGCAACAGTAGACGGTGTAAGCAAAACTATTTCGCTTCGCAAATAATAATCTTTATTTGTTTACAACTATTTCACGAAACCTTTTCTCAACTGATTTTATTGAACGCAAATAACGCCACTTGGCATTATTTGCGTTCATTTTTGTGGAAATATCCTATTTTGCAATTTAATAACGCTTACGATAAACCATAGGTGTTACACCTGTTATAATTTTAAATTGTTTGTTGAAGTGACTCAAATTGTTGAACCCGCTGTCGAATGCTACTTCGGTAATGCTTATTTCTTTGTTCATAAGCAATTTACATGCAAAATCAACTTTAATTTTATTCAGATATTCGAAAATAGTTAAGCCAACCTGCAACTTAAAAAACCGACATAGCGAACCTTCGGCCATATTTACCAACGAAGCAATTTGTGCTAAATCTATTTCGTCGCGGAAATGTTTCATAAAATATTCGTGAATAGTCAGAATGCGTTTATTCTCCGTATTAAACCGTTTATTGATGTATTCTTTGCTTGCCAGAGGAATTAAATCTGCACTTTTTCCAATTACATCCATCAGTTCCAAAAACAATATATAACGATTAAAGCTGTTTGCATAAGGCATTTGAAGCAAAATATTACTGGCTTCGTTGAGTGTATCTCCTACAATACGAACGCCTCTTTCTGAAAAAGTTAAGGCTTTGGCCGCATTACTAAACTCGCTCAAGGCAAGCATTTCTTTTCCTAAAGTAGCATCAGTAAATTGTAAATACACCATTTCGAGTTTACGCGCGTTGGTTGTAACCTGCTCTTTATCAACCACCCAAGTGTGAGGAATGTTAGGCGCAACAAAAACCAAATCGCCCGGATAAAATTCATCCAACGAATCGGCCACAAACCGTTTGCCCGTGCCTTCGGTAATAAAACTTATCTCGTAATAGTCGTGATAATGCCAGTTGATATTTTCCAGATTATCCTGAAAAATGCCTACATTAATGGAGGGTTGCTGTGCATTTGTAATTTTTTCTGGAACTTGTGACATTCTTTTGTCTTTATTCTTTTGTCTTTATTCTTTGCTCTAATGTAAATCTGTATAATTTACAACTAAAATGTCAATATAGCACCAAAAGTAGTGAAAATTGTTGTAGTACACTAACTATAACTGTATTATTTTTGCATCATTCCAACAAAGATAAAAAATCGATAATCAATTAATCATAATCT
>CAIWIS010000669.1 GCA_903912795.1 uncultured Bacteroidales bacterium | reverse complement strand
CAATGCCACGATCCATTATGCTCAATTTGCCAAAACCAGGTAACACCCACAGCTTTGTTTTCGACCATTGCCATAGGAAGCTCCTTGATAGTAGACCATGAACCTAGATTGTTATGAAAAATACCTGAAAGCAAGAATTCTCCATTTTCGGCCCAGCCCATATCTGTGGGTCGCTGACTACGCCACTGACCTTCGGCCTTCCATGTATTGTACGCCCAGTGAAACATTAGTTTATCATTAACCGAACCTTTCCCCAGATTTCCAATATTATTAATCATGGCCGAACTCAGATATTCAATTCCCACATTGGATTTACCCTCGTTACGAACTTTGGTGTAGCGCCGGCAAGTATTTGTACCTTCGTAAAAATCATAGTACGACTCCACCATAAGTTGTAATGTCCAATCCTTCTGGTAAATAATCACTTGTTTGCCCCATGGCATTTCTGTTACTTTTTTATTTATGTACTGTAAGCGAAGACCAGGAGTACCGCCACATAGCTTTGCACCATGATGGGAAGCTCTGTCCTCTCCTGTACAATGCAACGACACTTCCAGATCGGATTCGTGGACCATATCTGGCAGTTGTATAGTTCCTGTGTAATTTCCGGGCAAAACCAAACGCTGGTTTAGTCTTGTTTTATTCAATTCAAAATGAATCTTCAGTCCGTCGCTGCCAATTGTGAATTTATCATCCTGTGCACTAAGTTGTAAAAATACGAATGTCAAGATTAATAAAATGGGATTTCGTCTCATGTATATATTATTTATTATCAGTTATTTACCCAACCTTGATTTTGAACTAAATTAGAATTAATATCTATTTCTGATACTGGAACAGGCAACCATATCTTATATTCTTCCCAACTAGATTTTAAGGTAGGTACCTGATCGTTGTACCATCCTGTTGTTCTTTCGATACTTAAATTATTAATCGTTTCCGTAATTTTGCCAAATCTTATTAAATCGAAGCGCCGATGTCCTTCAAAGCACAACTCACGCGAACGCTCATCAAGAAGCTCCTCAATAAAGTCGGCTTTAAAATAGGCGAAATTCAAGTCTGTTACAACTGTCAACGCTGATCTGTTGCGAACTTCCGTAAGTATGTTTCGTGCTTCATTTTCCTGATTATTGAAATACAATGCCTCTGCATGCAATAACAATATATCGGCATAACGCAAAAGGGGAAAATTACCATCAGACGCCCACGAAGGAAGTGTTTTTTGCTTGGGATCGCGATAACGAAATTTACCGCAACAAATCCACCCTGTATTGGCTGAAGAAATTGGCCTTGGAATATAATACTTCACCCCATCAATGGTTTCTTCTCCAATTGTACCACTGAAATTTCCAGTAATATTATGATTTAATCGCTTATCTTCCGGTATGTATTTATTAAACATCTCACCCAAAGGACGTTGCCAACCATACCCTCCCCCATTCACATTCGAATTGCCTTGGGGTGTAAGATTATTGAGCCAGATATTGATTTTATTCATTCCCGGATCCGAAGATGCTTCGGCCAGAAACAAACATTCCTGATATTGATAGGACTTCGTTGTCTCACGGAAATTAAAATCGTAGCGGTCAATAAGTTTGTAACCACTGTTCAGAACGATATCGGTTGTAACTTTCAGAGCTTCTACATACATTTTATCAGCATCGACCCAATCGAAACTATTCAACTGGAAATTCAGACTTTCACCAACATTATTTTTTTTACAACTACCCAGATAGGTATAAACCTTTGCTAAGTAGCCTGCTGCCGTATATTTATTGGCGCCACCTTTATTGGTCGCACGATCGCTAAGGTTCTCGTAAGCATATGTTAGATCACTCAGAATTCTATTGTATGTCTCTTCCAATGTGTTGCGGGGAGCAGATGCATCCTGCGCGGATGTTGTATATAATGGAACGCCTCCAAACAAGTTAGCCAGACTATAGTAATAGAATCCACGTAAAAAAATTGCTTCTGCTTTTATTTCTGTTTTTCGTGCATCATTTGTAAAATCTACATTTTCAATTTTTTCGAGCAAGTAATTGCAACGGTTAATACCGGCATAGAAGTAAAACCAGTTATTTTTAATGAATTTATTGTCGCTTGTATACGAGCCATATCCCCATTGGGAATACTCAATAGGTACACTTGTTCCCTGAGTAATCATTTCGTCCGTCGAACCATTAAGCATAAAATACAATCCACGTCCCCAAGTATCGTAATTACCAAGAGTTTGTACAGAGCCTGTGTTGATAATATCATAACAACCATTTATTGCCAATTCGAAATCAGCTTCGGATTTATAAAAATTTTCGGGCGAAGTAAACGAATAGGGTATAACTTCGAGAAATGATTCACAACTCTGAAGCGTGAAAACTGTTATCAGTAGAAGAAATATGTATTTTTTCATTTTTTGCAGAATTATTATTTGTTAATATCAGAATGT
>CAIWIS010000668.1 GCA_903912795.1 uncultured Bacteroidales bacterium | reverse complement strand
AAGAAACACTTTACACTCGATGAGCTTGGTAGACGTATAGCACTTGGAGACTTTAAAGAACTGAATGTTATTGTTAAGGGTGATGTTGATGGATCGGTTGAAGCACTATCTGATTCGTTATTAAAACTATCAACCGAAAACATTCAGGTAAACGTAATTCACAAAGCTGTTGGAGCTATTTCCGATTCGGATATCTTATTAGCAGCTGCATCCAATGCAATAATCTGCGGATTCCAAGTTCGTCCGTCGGCTTCAGCACGTAAAATGGCTGAGAAAGAAGAAATCGACATTCGTCTTTATTCAATTATTTACGATGCCATTGAAGAAATTAAAGCGGCTATGGAAGGTATGCTTTCGCCTGAAATTAAGGAAGAAATTACAGCTACTATCGAAATTCTTGAAGTATTCAAAATTACCAAAGTCGGCACTATTGCTGGTTGTTTGGTTCGCGAAGGTAAAGTTAAACGCTCAAATAAAGTACGTATCATACGCGACGGCATTGTAGTGTACACCGGTGAACTTGACTCGTTGAAACGCTTCAAAGAAGATGTTAAGGAGGTAGGAACAAACTACGAATGCGGATTAAACATTAAAGGATACAACGATATTCGAGTAGGAGATATGGTTGAAAGTTATGAAGAAACTGAAGTTAAGAAAACACTGTAATTCATAGCAAATAATTTATTAAAAAACCCTGAAGTTTATGAACTTCAGGGTTTTTTAATGCTATAAATAACTGATCCCTATTTTGTTGTACTATTCATCTCTTTTACTTTGTACTTGTTTTTTCGAACTATCTTGCGTTTAGTACGATATATCCAACAAGAATAACGGACTAATAATGTAGCAATAATCAAAAAAGTAGCCTGATTGAATGTTTGGAGTGAAATAGCAACTGCTACCAAAGCTAAAGCTACTAAAATAAGGTTTAATAACTGATATGCAAATATTTGAATGCGCCATTTTTTAAACCATATCATAAAAGCTGCTAAAATATTAAGCGGACTTAACCACAAAATATTGAAATTGTATTTTACTAAAGGATGTATTGAAAAGAACATTAAGAAAATAACAACAACACCTGCAACACCTGTTACAAACAATAAAAAACTATCAATTAATGTATTATACTTTTTATCGAAAAGAAACTCGTATATCGAAATTAATAATATTAGAATAAAAATTACAGCAAAAACATAGAAGGGTTTATCAATGAATGTTAGTTTCGTAGAATTATTTACATCGCTTGAAACTAATACAGTTGATTTTTTTACCAATGGCCTATTTTGAACATAATTTAGATAGGTAACTTTTGCATTCGAAAATTCAAATTTTAAAATTTCAGGCAAAAACATACTTTGTAATTGGGGCATATTATAATCGGCCTGAAAACCAAATATCAAATCAATACCAAAACGAAGCCATGTTTCTGATCCAACGTAATCACCAATAGCATGTCGAAATGATTTTGTATCGTATATATCTTGAAAAACTACATGACCTTCAATACTATTCATAACCACATCGCGCGGACGAGTGGCGCAATTATCATACACAAAATTATACCGATATAATCTATTTTCCTCTTTATAATTATCTAGCAATAAGGATATTAACTTTTTCTTTTCAGCAACAGTTAAATTCAATTCTTGTTCCCACACTACAGAATTTCGTCTTTTATATTCGTCTAAAAAATCGGTAGTATACTGAACACCAAGCAAATAATCAGTTTGACCTTTTATGAATTTGAAATAAAAATTTTCGGTATTAAAACTGAAAATCCCCCAGTTAAAAATAAAATCGTACTTATTTATTTTATCCCGAACACGTAAACCAGAATGACCAAATTTAGCATACACTTGTGGTCCAGGTGAACAGGTGATAAGACTAATATCCACTGAATCACTGAAAACAAATTCCTGTGAATAAGTATAGTTAATTAAAAAAAACAAGGAAATAAACAGTGCAAATTTCTTCATGAGCGAATATTTAAAACATTTTCAAAAATGAATAGTAATCAAACACATACAAACAAAATATTTTATAAATATAAAGATATTCTACAAAAGTATGTATTTTTTTTTGATTTATAAAAGGTTTACTATAACCTTTGCTTTAGAAATGAAAATTTATTAATTAATTCATTTCGTTTGGTCTCAGTTGATGCTATAAATTTATCATATTCGGGCGTATCAATATGCGTTGGTCTATGATGTAATGCCTTTGAATATTGGACTAATTCATTGTAAACACTTGCAGTTTCGGACTGAAAAAAAGCATATTGAAAATTGCTAAATATATAATCTACAGCCAGTTCGGAAGGGTGAAGCATATCCGAAGCATAAAATCGATAATCGCGTAATTCATCAACCACAATTTCGAAAGCTGGAAAATACAGCACATTATTAAACTCTTTTTCAAGCAGTTGGATAGCTTGCAATAAAATGCCTTTACTAATATTATTTTCCGTAGGTCCATCCTTCCAATGGCGGACAGGGCTTACCGAGAAAATGAATTTAATATTAGGATTAACGAGCTGAAGTTTATGAATAATATCGGTATATTGCTCTACAATTTCTTCAGCCGAAAGTCTGTATCGCTCAAAAGTGGATGCTGGTAATTTGTGACAGTTCGATACTACATTAGCAGTAGAACTAAGTTTATAAACCCATGCCGTACCAAATGTAATTATTAAATAATCAATTGATTTAATTCTTGTAATAAAATTCAACAACCTACTATTAATTTTCGCAAGGCATTTATCTTTATCAGTATCCGAAAAGTGTGAGCTATGATAAAAACTATTCCAGAGCGAATTGTGCTGAAATAAATCATGTTCAGTAAACATTTTTCCAACTAATGCCAATTCAAGACTTTGCTTTATAGATATTGGATTAAACAACACGCCAAACGGATTAACATCAATATCAAAATAGGCACCTTTAAGCTTTGACCCTATGTTTTCCGAAAAACAAGAACCTAAAGTCACCATTTTTGATGAATAATCAATGTGAAATTCTGAAGGCTTAATATCAATTTTGGTAGTGAACATCTTCCTTTATTAAAGTATTACATATTT
>CAIWIS010000667.1 GCA_903912795.1 uncultured Bacteroidales bacterium | reverse complement strand
TTCTTCGATTGCATTTTAAAGCAATGGAAGAACTTTCATTTTAAAAAAAAATACGGTTTATTTTTTTAACGGAACGTATCCTACTTTTTCAACGATCTTTTGACCTTCGGCTGAAAGTATAAAATTGATAAAAGGAGCATTTTTGGCTTCTAATTTTTTATCGTAGTAATAAAATAATGGACGAATAACAGGATATGTTTTGTCCAAAGCTGTTTGCTCATTGGGTGTAATATAGGTTTTTCCATCGAACGAAACTTGCAATGCTTTCACATTCGACTCCATATAAGCTAAACCAATATAACCAATACCACCTTTTGTTTGACTGATTGATTGTACGATAGCACCAGTTGCAGGCATACTCAAAATTGAATTTACATAGTTTTTATTTTTTAAAACAAACTCTTTGAAAAATTCATAAGTACCTGAACTTGTTTCGCGAGAATAAGGTACAATTTTTAGATCTGCTCCACCAAGCTCTTTCCAGTTTTTAACTTTACCCGTAAAAATACTTTCAATTTGTGCACGTGTAAGTTTCGATACTGGATTCGAAGGGTGAACAATAACTGCCAATGCATCGTAAGCAATAATTTTTTCAACTATTGATTTTCCCGCTTCTTGACATTTTACTTTCTCGTCGAATTTCATTTTGCGCGACGACATTGCAATATCCGTTGTACCATCCAGCAATGCAGCAATTCCAACACCACTACCACCACCAGTTACGGTAACTGATTTTCCTGTTTTTTTACCATATACTTCAGCCTCTTTTTGAGTCAACGGTAATACAGTGTCACTTCCTTTAATTTTTTGTGCAACTGTAGGCAATGCCATGGCACAAATAAGCATGATTGATAAAATTTGTTTTTTCATTTTGTTATTTTTTTTTCTAATTTCTAACTTCTAATTTCTAACTTTAAAACTTATATTGAACACGAACGGTTACTAAATTATCATTCACATCACTAAAATAACCTTTCACTTTTGTTGCTTCATTTGATACCATATCGTAGTAAGCCATAATACGTACGTTATTGTTCATGCGATACAAATATCCAATTCCTAATGTTGAGTAAGCCATATCTGCTTTCCCAGTTTTACTTCCAGAGACACCTACTTTATCGCCAGTGATTTTTGTATTTGGATCGTACCAGTCATATTTTACTACTATACTGTGTTTTGTATCAGCAATATCCTGTACCAAATTCACATATCCACCTTGGAAACTGCGGATATAAGTATCTCCAACTGCTGTTCCAGCTCCCACAAACTGACCTTTGCTACTTGGGCTACCTGAACTTGATGAGCTACCTGGCTGAACACCAAACAGATATTCAGCACGTATCGAAGTCAAACCTATTACTGAGCTGTAGTTAAACTGACCTTCGACACCTATGTATTCACGTTTCGAATATCCAGTACTATCACCTGCTTTTGTAACAAATTTATCAGTATCAATCTTATATATATTCTTATTTAGTTGCGCTACTGAACCATTATAATATGATGCTCCAATTGCATATTTCATTTGAGGAGTTGAATTTGTGTAAGTCAAGTGACCAATAAAGTCTTTTTTACTATCATTGTCGGTATTTATTCCATTACCCGCAAATAATCCACCTTCTAATCTTAAAACTGTCCAAGGTGAAGTTTTTGGAGCTTGAATTGCAACCATAGCACCTAAATCACGCTCATCAGGAAATAAAGTTTGGAAAACACGACTTCGTTCAGGTGTTTCACGTCGAGAAGAAGAATACGAAATTTCGTAACCAAATGGACGATCAAAAACACCACCTTTTACTGAAACAAAACCAACCCATGGGTCAAGGATATTCAGATAAGCATCTTTAATACCTAATCCTTTTTCGGTAAGGTCAAATTGTAATACTCCTTGACATCCAAAATCTTCATACAAAAGCTTAATTCTACCACGACGTACACCTAAGCGATTAATGTCAGATGCTTTGTCTCTTTTTTCAAATTCATTAATACCAGCTCCTACTTTTAAGTCCATAGGAGTACTTTGTAGAGAATCAACCTGAGCTGATTGCCATTGGGCTTGAATATAGCCACTGATTTTCAGTTTCTTACTTACAAGTGTAGCGTCTTCGAGCGATGTTACTCGTTGTTCCAATACATTTAATGTATCAACGTTTTCTGCTATTTGAGCAGAAATTGCAAAAGGAGACAAGGCACAGAATGCCAATACTTTTAATGTTTTTAAATCCATTTCTTATTTCGATAAATTATTTTTAAACTCGATGCAAAATTAAGTCCCACTCGTTACAATATCTTTACATATACATTACATTTGTATTACATTTAATTGAAGATCTCATTTTTAAAATATCTAGAGACTTGTGAGTGCTATTAGATTATATGTAAGACCTATTAAAAATGCAACAATACGCTTCACACCACATTCAAACAAGCATTACAAATATGTAACATTTATGTAACATATTCTTAATGCTTTTGTAATATCTATTACTTTTCTTTGCAGTGCAAAAATAACATATAAAAAGAACATTGCAAGTGAAAAGATTTTTTGAAAAATTAATTGAAGGTTTTTTATTAATAAGTGGTAGCATAACAAGTATTACCATATTATTAATAGTAATATTTCTATTTAAAGAAGCATCGGGATTATTTACAACACCCGTAGTTGAGGAAGGTTATGTGTTGGCTTTCAACAAAGAAAATCCGATTAAACATCTTAACGCCTATCAAATAAAACAAATTTTTGATTCCGAAATATCAAACTGGAACGAAGTAGGTGGCAAAGATATGCCAATAGAAGTAGTACGGTTAAGCGATTTAACCAACTACTACACCGAAGAAGAACTCGGTGCTGAGTTTGAACATATACCAGCTAAAGCCAGTGAATTAACAGCAAAAACACCTGGAATTGTACTGTTTTTACCAAAGCAATACGTAGCTAAAAAGTTTGATGGCATCCTGCTCGATCACGAAACCATTCGACCAGGTGATTTTTTTGGTGGAAAAGAATGGTACCCCACTTCTACCCCATCGGCACAATTTGGTTTACTTCCTTTGATATTAGGAACATTTTGGGTAAGTTTAGGTGCCATTTTATTGGCATTGCCATTTGGGTTAGCAGTAGCCGTATATTTAGCCGAGATTGCAAGTATGCGTGTACGTAATGTTTTAAAACCGCTTATTGAATTACTTGCAGGTATACCATCGGTTGTTTATGGTTTCTTTGGTTTGGTAGTGATAGTTCCGTTTTTACAACAAACATTTGGCTTACCAGTTGGCGAAACAGCATTAGCAGGCAGTATAATTCTTGCAATTATGGCATTACCAACCATTATAACTGTAGCCGAGGATTCGATGCGTACTGTGCCACGAGCCATGAAAGAAGCGAGTTTGGCATTGGGAGCTACACATTGGCAAACCATTTATAAAGTGATAGTTCCGTATGCAAAATCTGGAATTATGTCGGCCGCAGTACTTGGCATAGGACGCGCTATAGGCGAAACAATGGCAGTGCTTATGGTAACCGGAAATGCAGCCGTGATTCCACACACCTTGCTTGAACCTGTACGAACCATACCAGCAACCATTGCAGCCGAATTAGGCGAAGCACCCGTAGGAAGCGGTCATTATCAGGCTTTGTTTGCATTAGGAGCTATTTTATTCCTTATTACCATGATTATTAGTATCAGTGTCGAACTTATTTCAAAGAAAAAATATGCAAAGTAAACGTATATCGCAGGCAATAGCTTTTACGCTCTTTAAATTAATGAGCTATGCTGTAATTGTTATTTTAGTATTAATACTGGGTTTTATTATATCAAGAGGAATTGGTGTTATAAACTGGGAATTTTTAACAGCTGCACCCGAAGAGGGAATGACAAAAGGTGGAATTTTTCCAGCAATTGTAGGAACATTTTATTTAATAATTGGAAGTAGTTTGTTTAGCTTCCCTATTGGTATAATGTCTGGCATTTATATGAACGAATATGCAACTGATAATAAACTGGCTTCGTTTATACGTATCATGACCAATAATTTAAGTGGTGTACCTTCGGTAGTTTTTGGATTATTTGGCATGGCACTTTTTGTAAACACCTTGGGTTTTGGCGATTCTATTTTAGCAGGCTCGTTAACACTGGGATTACTATCACTTCCGTTGGTTATACGCACTACCGAAGAATCGCTCAAAGCAATCGACAACTCATTCAGAGAAGGAAGTTTAGCACTGGGAGCTACAAAATTACAAACTATTCAAAAAGTAGTTTTACCCATGGCTTTCCCTAACATAATTACAGGATTAATATTATCCATTGGAAGGGTTTCGGGCGAAACAGCTCCCATTTTATTTACAGTAGCCGCTTACTTTTTACCAAAATTACCAAACAGTATTTTTGACCAAGTAATGGCTCTTCCTTATCACTTGTATGTAATATCAACAAGTGGAACCGACATTGAATCATCGCGAGCAATGGCTTATGGAACTGCTTTTGTGCTAATATCCATTATTCTGATAATAAATATTTTAGCCAGTGTACTGCGGAATTATTTCGCTAAAAAAGTAAAAATGAATTAACAATATTCTGACGATAGACAACAGACGACAGACAACAGAAATAAAAAATATGCTTACAATTGATGCAAAAAACGTTGATTTTTATTACAGTGAGTTTCATGCACTGAAAAACATCAACCTCGAAGTAGAAAAAAACAAAGTAGTGGCACTTATTGGTCCTTCGGGATGCGGAAAATCAACTTTTTTACGATTGTTGAACCGCATGAACGACCTTATTGATGGCACTCGAATGACTGGTTCAGTACTTATTGAAGGAAAAGATATTTACGCTCCAGGAATACGTGTAGATGAGCTTCGCAAAGAAGTGGGAATGGTTTTTCAGAAACCAAATCCATTTCCGAAATCGATTTTCGAAAATGTAGCTTATGGTTTACGTGTAAATGGCATAAGCGACAAAAACTTTATTGAAGAGCGAGTTGTTCAATCTATAAAATCGGCTGCGCTGTGGGACGAAGTTAAAGACAAACTCAATAAATCGGCTTTTGCGCTTTCGGGCGGTCAGCAACAACGTTTGTGCATTGCACGAACGCTGGCTATATCGCCTAAAGTGGTGCTTATGGACGAACCTGCATCGGCACTCGACCCCATTTCTACAGCCAAGATTGAAGAGTTGATTTACGAACTCAAAAAAGATTACACCATCATGATTGTGACTCACAACATGCAACAAGCTTCGCGTGTGAGCGACAAAACAGCTTATTTCTATTTGGGCGAAATGATAGAATACGACGATACCATTAAGATTTTCACCAATCCAAAAGAATTGTCGACGCAAAATTATATTACGGGTAGATTTGGGTGATAATAGAAGTCAACAGACGACTGACAACAGTGAATAGAATTTTGATACTTCAAATAATAAAAACTTATTAAATACGGACTTTGGATACAGACTGTTGTCTGTTGTCCAGCGACATAAAAAAAAATGAGACACTTAGAACAAGAAATAAACTCGCTTCGCCAGGACATTATCGAAATGTGGCGCATGACAATATCGCAGGTTTACAATGCCGGCGAAGCAATACTATCGTTCGACAAAGATTTGGCAATGCAAGTATCCATGCGCGAGCGTAAAATTGATGCATTTGAATTAAAAATCGACAGCGAATGTGAGAATATCATAGCCCTACACCAACCGGTGGCTATTGATTTACGACTGGTGCTGGCGGTATTGAAGATTAACTCGAACCTGGAACGTATTGCCGACTTTGCTTATGGCATTTCGCGCATTTTACTGGCTAATCCTTCGTTAATTTTAGATGCTGAATTAATTACTGATAGTAAATTAAACAGCATGATACAACAAGTAAATAAAATGCTAGCGCAAGGACTCGAGGCTTTTGAAACTGAAAAACCGCAAATTGCCGCAGCTATTTTTAGCGAAGACTATCAAGTAGACGAAATTAATGCCAACGTATCGCGTAAAATTGCTGAATATATCAAGAAAAACCCCGAACGTGCTTACGAATGCCTTCAACTGATGGGTGTTTTTCGTAAACTAGAACGCATTGGCGATCATTGCAGTAATATTGCCGAAGAAATATTCTTTTTTACCGACGCAAAAATTTTGAAACATACAGATAAAAAACTGTAATCCGTTTTTTATTTAATTGAATAATAAAGGCAAGCATTTTTTCAATAAGATGCTTGCTTTGTTATTTGCTACCTATCAGTTGATTTAAAATATAGGTTTTTGATTGAATATCGAACGTAAATACGTTGACAGTGGTCGTTGCACCCGATACTGCATCTACATTTTTACCTACAATTAAATTCTTTCCCGGCGTATGACCTATAAATTGCTTTAACCAGCCAGCCGAACAAACTTCGGCTCCGTGTTCACTACTAAAACGAATAACTTTCACTCTCTGAACTGCAAAAGTTGGGCTGTAAAAAATAATATAATCCAAATAATCAGAACCGTCGTTCTCACATTGATTACATGAACGATTGGTATTAACCCTACCCATATATGCATATTTCAATTGCTGATTGGAAGCTGAATTTATGGAGAAATACCTACCATTTACTTTGTATTTATCGGGTACAAAAACTGGTAGAAGTGAATAATCGGTTTTATTTAATTGCTTTTTAATTTCGGCGTTTAACGCCTTATCGATGATAATTGGTGGAGTAGCATTAACTGCCACGCCACCACTTGCTATTAGATATAGTACAAACAAAAATAGTTTCATTTTTACTTAGAATGTTACGCCTATTCCGGCATTAAATGTAACGGCACGAGTGTTTGTCGTATTTGTTTTTGCAAAATCCATATCGGCTTTTACAACTGCTCCTTTCGTTAGTTTCAAGGTTAATCCGGTTGTAATTACATTGGCAATGTACGCATTGTTTACAGCTAAATTAGCATCAACAGTATTGTGTAGATTGTAATCCTGATACCGCACAAAGGGCAATAATTCCATTTTCGACTTTTCGAAAAATCGTAACACATTATAACCTGCTTCTACATAATATCCCATCATACTACTAGCCAAATCGTTACGTTTTGAACCTGTTCGTGTAAATGTGTTGTATTTCTCTGTAT
The DNA here is from genome assembly GCA_903912795.1 of uncultured Bacteroidales bacterium. Classification (GTDB taxonomy): domain Bacteria; phylum Bacteroidota; class Bacteroidia; order Bacteroidales; family Paludibacteraceae; genus Paludibacter. The sequence goes on along the minus strand of CAIWIS010000667.1, from coordinate 1,487 downwards.
TCGAAAGTGAAGTATAATAAAATTGTCCACGCAATTCGAGTCCTTTATTATTGTATCGAGCATCAACACCAATCATCGAAATTCCAACTACCGACGAGTCGGCTTTTAACTTCAATGCAGTATTTGTTTCATCAAGTTTATCATACAATTTGCTTTGTGACTCACCAAAATAACCCGACAAACCAACGTTCAAGCCTTTGAAACCAATATATTCGATTTTTCCCGTGAAGTTTGGTGTGCTCATATACGATTTCGATGCTTTCTGACGACCACCACGTATCCCGTCACCCCCTTTAAACAAACCTTTTGTACCATCGTAGCTCGATGGGCCATTAACCAAATACAGTTGATATTTCAACGACAAAGGCAAAATATTTCCCGAAAGCCCCACTCCTACTTCGCGCCAGGTAGATGGTGCAATTTTATTGTCAATCACAGGTCGTTCTACACCATTAAATGTAGTTGGTTCGTGATATTCGTTGATTATACCCATAGGAATAAGCAACATACCCGCTTTCAAACTCACATAATCGTTTAGTTTATGTTGCAAAAACATCTGTTCTACCCATACTTCGTTGGCATATTCCATTTCAATTTCAGTAACAAATTGTGTTTTTTTTGAGAAATTATATCCAAAAAATAATACCATTCTGTGTGCATCGAGCACTGCATTATCGCGCGTTTGTTTGTTCAACACCTGATTGTAATGTACTTCGCCATAACCACCTATAGTCAATTTCGAATCGGAAGTCAACAGTTTTTGAGCTACATTTTTGTAATCGTTCTCCAAACTCACATTATTGTCCTGAGCCAATATTGCAGTCGCTGCAATAAACATAAAAAATAAAGTAATAAGCAGTTTCATTTCTATTTTAAATTTTGTTGTTTTTAATGTGGGCAAAGGTACAGCAGTCAACACACATCGAAAATACCTAATTGTATGTAAAAAGTAAGTATATTCTGCGTTAATAGTACCTGAAAATATGTTTTACAAAAAAAACACTTAAGTAACAGGAAAAAAAAATCAGGCCTATTCTCACGAACAAGCCTGATTAGAGTTTAAAAACATCGAAAAAACTATCTGATAATAACTTACGAAATTATCTAATAGTAAGTTTTTGGTTGTAAGATGTTTCACCTTGACGAGCCACCATAATATACATTCCTTTGCGCAATTGAGATACATTTATTATTTCTTTTTCCATCGTAATTGCATTTTTGCTCAACAACAGTTTACCTGTCAAATCTCTTACTTCGATAGAAGTAACACCACTAAATTCAGGTAATTCAACCATTACTTCAGTGCTAGCAGGATTTGGGTAAATCTTTAAACTATTAACTGTATTTGATTTTGGAGTAAAAATACTTGTTGGAGCATTCCAGTATGAACCAGAATTCAAAACAGACACAGCAGTTAAATAGAATTTAGGAGCAGTAAGATTAAATGCATCGGTAACACCTAAATCGGCATTTGCTGCAAGAACTGC
>CAIWIS010000666.1 GCA_903912795.1 uncultured Bacteroidales bacterium | reverse complement strand
ATTGGGATTACAAACGACTGAAAGGATTTGACACCATCGAACGCAATGACATAGTGGTTTTTAACTTCCCAACGGGCGATACTGTGGCTGTGAATGTTCAAAATCCGGATTATTACATTAGTTGTTATATGGAGGGACTTTCGCAATTAAGTTATGCACAGCCTGATAAAAAATTTACAATTGACGAGTGTATGGCTGCCGGACGCGAAGTGGTACGCTCGAACAAACAGAAATACGGCGAATTGGTGTATCGTCCTGTTGACCGCCGCGAGAATTATGTAAAACGCTGTGTAGGAATACCCGGCGACCGCATTGAGATTAAAAACAATCAAATGTACATCAACGGTCAAAAGCAAGAAGATATACCCGGAATACAGTTTAATTACTTTGTGCAAACTGATGGAACACCGCTAAACAAAGTGATGGATGAACTCGAAATTAGCATGGAAGACCGCATGATGATTGACAATATGCAATATGCCGAAGGTATAAAATCGCTTGGTTTCGACCCTCAATATCCGCTGTATCATTTCCCTATGACTAAAGAAGTTTACAATGTAATTTCGAAAACACCGGGAGTTTTGAAAATTAAAATTGAAGAATCGCAGGTAGGCGAAGTTTTTCCACTTGGCGATACAAAGTCATGGACAAGAGATAATTACGGGCCAATTTACATTCCTAAGAAAGGAGAAATATTAAAATTAAATGCCTATAATTTTCCAATTTACGAACGTATAATTCGTGTTTACGAAAACAATACGTTGGAAGTGAAAAATGGCAAATTTTATATTAACGGCAAAGAAACTACAGGTTATCAATTCAAAATGGATTACTACTGGATGATGGGCGATAACCGCCACAAATCAGCCGATTCGCGTTACTGGGGCTTTGTACCCGAAGATCATGTTGTTGGTCGTCCGGTATTGGTTTGGCTGTCACTCAACAAAGATAAAGGTTGGTTCGATGGAAAAATCCGCTTCAATCGTTTCTTTAAAAATGCTGAAAGATAAAAGCGTTCTTATATCTACAGCTTATTTAGCGCCTGTTGATTATTATTTTGTGCTAAATAATGCTTCGGAAGTTATTGTAGAACAATACGAATATTACGAAAAACAAAGTTATCGGAATCGTTGTAAAATACTCAGTGCCAATGGTGTAATCGACTTGAGTGTTCCTGTCGAAAAAACAGGAAAGATGTTGATACGTGATATACGAATTTCGGAACACGACAATTGGCAAGCCAACCATTGGCGTGCTATTGAGTCGGCATACAATTCGAGTGCTTTTTTTGAATATTACAGCGATGATTTACGTCCGTTTTACGAAAAAAAATGGAGTTTTTTGTGGGATTTTAATTTTGAAATTCAACAAAAAATGATGGAATTATTTGAAATTGAGAAAGATATTACACTAACTGATGGTTATTTATCTCAATATGAAAACAGAACTGATTACCGCAATCTGATACATCCTAAGAAAGAATCACTTCAACATTCGAAGCCTTATTATCAGGTATTTGAACAAAAATTCGGATTTAGCTCCAATTTAAGCTGCATCGATTTGCTGTTTAACATGGGACCCGAAAGTCAATTATTATTGGGTATTAGTTAAAAACAAAATTATACTGAAATGGAATACGGAATTAAATGTATTGGGTTACTAACTTCGGGGGGTGACGCACCGGGCATGAATGCTGCCATTCGCTCGGTAACACGTGCTGCCATATTTAATGGCATACGAGTTAAAGCAATTTACAGAGGATATAAGGGGTTAATAACAGGCGAAATTGTAGAATTTCAGACACAAAACGTAAGTAATATTATTCAGCAGGGTGGCACTATTTTGAAAAGTGCTCGTTGTCAGGAATTTCGTACAGTAGAAGGACGTAAGCAGGCGTACGAAAACATGAGAAAAGAAGAAATTGATGCGTTGGTGGTGATTGGCGGCGATGGAACTTTTACGGGAGCACGCATTTTTGCTCAGGAATTCAACGTACCCATCATTGGACTTCCGGGAACTATTGACAATGATTTGTATGGCACTGATGCAACCATTGGTTACGATACAGCCATGAATACGATTGTAGAAGCGGTGGATAAAATTCGTGATACAGCTTCGTCGCACGAGCGCTTGTTTTTTATCGAAGTAATGGGGCGCGATGCAGGTTTTTTGGCTCTGAATAGTGCTATTGCATCAGGAGCAGAAGCGGCCATTATACCCGAACATAAAACTGAAGTTGACCAATTAGAACAACTTATTGGTAATGGTTTCCGTAAATCGAAAAACAGTAGTATTGTGCTCGTTGCCGAAAGCGAAATTACGGGTGGCGCCAATGGTTTAGCCGAGCGTATGCACAAAGAACATCCTGAGTACGATGTGCGTGTAACCATATTAGGACACATTCAGCGCGGAGGTTCACCGTCGGCTTACGACCGCATTATTGCCAGTCGCATGGGTGTGGCTGCTATCGATGCATTGCTCGACGAACAACGCAGTATAATGATTGGTATCGTGAATAATGAAATAGTGCATGTGCCATTTACCAAAGCCATAAAAGACGATAAACCGGTTAATCAGAATTTGTTGGGAGTTTTACAAATTCTGTCGATATAAACCTCTCCCCAACCCTCTCGACCTCACCCTAAATCCCTCTCCAAAGAGAGAGGGACTTTTAAGAAAGAGAGGGAGTGAGCGTTGCTTCAAATACCGTGAAATTAAAAAGAGTTCTAAAAGAACTAAAATTATCACATTATCTCATCATCTCATCATCACATTATCAAATCATCACATCAAATAAATGTCTCCAAAATCCATCCTTTTCGTTTGTATGGGAAATATCTGTCGCTCGCCAATGGCCGAAGGCGTATTTCTACATATATTGAAGCGCGAACATCGTGAACACGACTTTGTTGTTGATTCGGCTGGAACACATGGTTATCATGCTGGCGAGTTTGCTGATAGCCGAATGCGAATGCATGCTACAAAACGTGGTTACACGCTCGAAAGTCGTTCACGAAGAGTTACACGCGAGGATTATGAAACCTTTGATTTAATTGTAGCAATGGATGATGCTAATTACGATGATTTGCGTGAAAAGGCTAATTCTGTTGACGAAATGAACAAGATTGTACGTATGACAGATTATTGTACCAAACATCAGGCTACACATATCCCCGACCCCTATTATGGTGGTGAACGTGGCTTTGAATATGTAATTGATTTACTGGAAGATGCCTGCGAAAATCTCATTACCCAAGTTAGAAAAAAATGATAAGTTACCTGCAAATAGAACATCTTACTAAATCGTTTGGCGATTTATTGCTTTTCGAGGATATATCTTTTGGAATATCTGATAATCAACGAGTAGCACTCATTGCCAAAAATGGTACGGGTAAAACCACTTTGCTGAATATTATTGCCGGAATCGAAGATTATGATTCGGGAATAATATCTTTTCGAAGGGATTTACGGGTTGGCTATTTGGAACAAAGTCCTGATTTCCCGAAAAACTTGTCTGTTATTGATGCTTGCCTCCGAACAGACAATGAGGTGGTACGCACCATTGCTGAATATGAGCACTGTATGCTTAGTAATGACCATAGTAAATTAGCTGATATTATCAACCGCATGGATTTGCACAAAGCGTGGGATTACGAAACACGCATAAAACAAATTCTGGGCAAGCTGAAAATTACCAACTTCGAACAGCAAATTGGTGAACTTTCGGGCGGACAGCTCAAACGCGTTGCTTTGGCAAATGTATTGATTAGCGAACCCGATTTACTGATTTTGGATGAGCCTACCAACCATTTAGATCTCGAAATGGTAGAATGGCTCGAAGATTTTTTGAAACGCTCCACCATGTCGCTCTTGATGGTTACGCACGACCGTTACTTTTTGGACCGTGTATGTACTAATATTATCGAAATAGATCATCAAGGATTATTTCAATACAGTGGGAATTACAGTTATTATTTAGAAAAACGACAAGAACGCATCGAAAACTGGAATTCGGAAAGTGAACGAACCATCAATTTGTATAAAACTGAACTCGAATGGATGCGCAGGCAACCTCAGGCACGTGCACATAAAGCTAAAGCGCGACAGGAAAGTTTTTACGAAATTGAAGAACGCGCCAAACAACGCCGCAACAACGACAAAGTACAGCTCGATGTAAAAGCAAGTTATTTGGGTTCAAAAATTTTTGAGGCTAAATACGTTTCCAAATCTTATGGTGATTTAAAAATTCTCGATAATTATTATTACAACTTTGCCCGTTACGAAAAAATGGGAATTGTGGGTAAAAATGGAACCGGAAAATCCACGTATCTTAAAATGCTTTTGGGCGAAGTAAAACCCGATAGTGGTTCGTTTGATATTGGCGAAACAGTAGTTTTTGGATACTATAGTCAGGATGGTTTGGCATTCGACGAACAAATGAAAGTGATTGATGTAGTGCGCGATATAGCCGAGGAAGTAAATTTAGGTAATGGTAAAAAAATGTCGGCATCACAGTTTTTACAACATTTTTTATTTTCGCCCGAAACGCAGTATAATTATGTGTATAAACTTAGTGGTGGTGAAAAACGCCGCTTGCACTTGTGTACTGTACTTATGCGCAATCCAAACTTTTTGGTGCTCGATGAGCCTACTAACGACCTTGATATTGTAACACTCAATATTCTGGAAGATTACTTGCAGTCGTTCAAAGGCTGTGTAATTGTAGTAAGCCACGACCGTTATTTTATGGATAAAGTAGTAGATCATTTGTTGGTTTTTAATGGCAATGCTGAGCTCAAAGATTTCCCTGGGAATTATACGGATTATAGGGAATTCGAAGATGAAAGACAACAGACAGCAGACAACAGACGACAGAAAAAAGACAACGGACAGCGGACGACAGACGACAGACAACAGACAACAGATGATAGAAAAGGTAATCAGAAACAAAAACTTTCGTACAAAGAACAAAAGGAGTTTGAAGCGTTGGAGTTAGAAATTCCTGAATTGGAAAAAGAAAAAGCCGATATTGAAAATCGGCTTGCATCGGGAGAATTGACAAATGATCAAATTTTGAGCGCATCAATCCGCCACGGTGAACTAAATGAACTAATTGATGAAAAAACAATGCGTTGGTTGGAACTAAGTGAATTAATGTAACAAGAACTATAGCCTGCGGATTGTTTTATCAATTATACTGCTCTCAAAACCTCTGCTTTGAGCAAAATTAAAAAGTTTCCCCATTTTTTCGTACTCATATTCCCATTTAATTGTTTTGAGTTTGGCTTTGAGCAGCACAGCAAGCATTTCTTCGTATTCGCCTTCGTCGATAGTGTTCAACGCGTTTGATATAAGTTTATTGTCTATTCCTTTTTGCTTTAGCGAATACGAAATTTTTATTTTCCCCCATTTATTAAAGTGAAATTTATCCTTCACAAAGGCTATACAATAGCGTTTTTCGTTGATAAAATCATCTTCAATTAAATGCTGAATAATTTTTGTAGCTTCTCCGGTTTCAACTCCCCACGCATTCAGTTTCATTTCAACCTCGGAGATGCAATGTTCAGAAATTGAGCAATACGATGCCGCTTTGTGCAATAACTCATCCAAAGAATATGCTTTCATACGTTTGTAATTGGTTTTTTAAAGTCAGTTTGCTTGTCACCGCCAGTGTGTGCTGACAAGCTGTCATAGAAGTGGGCACCCACACAGAAACAGCGCAAAGATAAATATTTATTTTGAATGTATAACCAACAACAAGCAAACGATGAGCGAGCTTGGGTGCAATCAGAACCTGCACCACATACCGAAGCTTTCATTCAATATTACTTTTATAATACTTTGCAAATAGGATTACACTTCACTTCAAAATTCACAGAATTGGCTATGTAACATATTTCGTGAGCTTTGTGGCTACGGTCATAGGCACGTACATTTTTACACCTGCTAAATGCACTGCTTGCCCCGACTTGTCGGGGTCAACCAGCCAATGTGCTTAGGCGCGTATTAGCGGGTCGTTTTTTTGTCATTCAATATTCTTTTTATCGCGTTCTTATATTCTTGTTTGTAAGTTGAGTTTTCAGTCAAATTGTCATAAATCACGATATTATAATCTCTAACACTGTCCTTTCTTATTTCATAAAAACATGTCCAATTTGTTCCTGAATTAACGTAGTTGCCGATTAAATTATATTTTGTAAGGAATTTTGGATTCTTGATATTTTCAAATCCTCTAATTTTTTTGAGTTTGTCATTCTTTGATTCGACCAAATACAAATAATAAGTCCAATTACTTCTT
>CAIWIS010000665.1 GCA_903912795.1 uncultured Bacteroidales bacterium | reverse complement strand
TTAATTCTTCAATAGATATTTTACTGAATGGGTGACGACGAGTCTGATTGTAGGCAATATGCCCATCCTGACCCCATCCACCCAATGTAATATCAATGGGAGCTTCTGCTATTTTTTCCTTAATAAAATCAATTAATTTGGGTTCGGGAAAGTAGCGCTGTGAAACTGGCACTGAAAGTTCAGGCAGAATATCTCCATAAAAATGAATTTCCATAAATGTTCTGAAATTGTATGGATCATTCTTAGCTAATAGGTTTCCTTGCCAGTCGAGACATTCGTCCATGTGAAAAACAGTAAGGTTTTTAAGCGATACCTTTTCGCTGTTTACCATCTTTGCAAAAGGTGCATACCAGCATTTCGGTCCGCAGGGAACTATGGCTCTGATAGGGCGATCCTCAAGATTAGATTGTTTGATTTCTTCTACAAAATCACGTGCCATAACTTCTCCCATTTCGGCTGAGTCTTTTACCATTCGGAAAGGTGTTTTGATTTCTTTGTTATTTTCTAATTCACCTACAGGAATACTACACCATTTATACAAGTCTTTTAAATTAATTTCGCTCATCTTTATTGTTTAATTTGTTTTTTATATTGTTGAAATATAGAGTTTTGGTTTAATTGCTGACATCTTACTTATGAGTGCTCCCACGTGTAAAATCAGGAAATCTGACAGGGGTTGAATTGTTTGTAACAGATTGAGCTGAAAGTTCAATAACAGCCGACCATTCTGCAGCATCGTACACATCCATATCCAATGGCAACCCATTTTTCAGACAATAAACCAGCCGATAATCCATAATAAAATTCATACCACCGTGTGTGCCAACCCTCCGTGCCAACTCTCCGGTTTCTTTAAAAAACGGATGTTCATATTGTTTCAATAGATTTTCTGCTGCCTGCTCTGTAAGATATTCGTTTGTATCCGGCAAAATGGCAAATCGGGGAGTTTCTCTCTGTTGTACAAATCCTTTAGTGCCACTTACCAGATAATTTCGACTGTATGGCCGGGGACTTGAAATATCGTGTTGCAAAACTATTGTTTTCGCTTTTTCGGTACGAATAATAGTGGTGTTCATATTCCCCAAACTACATACTTTTCTGACATCTGAATCATCTGATACCGGGAAATTAAACTGACCACCTGAAACTGAAGTTAGCCACTCTAATTTATCTCCCCTATGAATATCCAATAATTGACAAAGTGGCCCTAAACCATGTGTAGGATAAGGATTTCCACACATCGACCAAAAATCCAAATAATGATCTCTTTGGTCAAAGTTGATTTGTTTTAAATCATGAATATAACCACCCTCTGCGTGAAATATTTCACCTAAAATGCCCTGTTTTGCCATATTTAAAACAGCCATGGTAGTGGCATCGTAGCAGCAGTTTTCTAACATCATGCAATGGCGACGACACTTCTCTGCTGTATCCACCAGCAACCAACACTCTTCGATGGTATTGGCAGCCGGAACTTCTACTGCCACATGCTTCCCTTGCTGCATTGCGTACACCGCAATGGGCGTGTGTAACGTTCTATCGGTACACACATACACTAAATCAACATCGGGTCTTTCGCAGACAATACGCCAATCATCGGGTTGGGTGTATACATTTGCAGGTTTAATATTGTGATTATGAAACAACTCCTGAACAAGCGCTATATTTTCAGGTACCAAATCACAAATCGCGACGATTTCTACATTTTCAAAATAGAAGAAATTCTGAATGGCTTCTTTTCCGCGTTTACCAAGTCCGATAAAGGCAATCCGAACATTCTCAAGTGGCTCACAAGCCAGTTCAAGAACATCGGATTGTCCTAAGTCACGTATCGGTTCATCAAATTCAATACTCATCGTTAGAAAAATATCCTTATTTATAATAAGTTACTGTTTTAAGTTTTTTCCAAGCACCTCTGGTAAAGTCCGGAATTTCAACCGGTGCACCGTTGTTTTTTACTGATAATTCAGTCAATTCACCTATGCAACTCCATTCGGCGGCATCATATACATCCTCATCAAGCGGCAATCCATTTAAAAGACAATATATTAATCTGCTATCCATAATATAGTCCATACCACCATGCCCTCCAACTGTACGGGCTTTCGCCTCGTATTCCTTTGTGATAGGATGGGCGTACAAAGCCATTGTATCAGTCATTTGTTTATCGGACAGAAAATGGTGACCATTGGGTTCAAATGACATACCTGCAGGAATAGCTTGAAAACCCTCTTCTACACTTTTCTCCTCCGATGCTCTTAAAGGATATTTCATGGCAAATCCTTTTGTGCCATAAATGGTATGTAAACGACTATAAGGACGTGGATTGGTTACGTTATGTTGGAGCATTATTGTTTTGCCATTGGCTGTACGAATAATAGTTGTACTCATATCACCTTTTGCATATTTTTGTTTAGCTAAATCGGATTGAGCTCCAAATTTTTCAGTTGCATATTCTGTTAGCCCAAATTGATCTGAAGAAATAGATGTCAGGTATTGCATCCGGTCGCCACGATGAATGTTGAATGTATGAGCAATTGGACCCAATCCATGAGTAGCATAAGGATTTCCGGTATGTTTTGCGTTATAATTCAATCTCCAAAGATTTGGATAACCATGGGGAGTTTGGTCGAATAACATCGAACGAAGATCATGTATATATGCTCCTTCGCCATGAACTAAAGTACCAAATTTATCTTGCTGCGCCATATTCAAGGTAGTCATTTCAAAAAAATCGTAGTTGCAGTTTTCGAGCATCATACAATGCTTTCTGGTTTTTTCAGCAGTGTTTACGAGTAGCCAGCAATCTTTAACTGAAGTGGCTGCAGGCACTTCAACTGCCACATGTTTATCGTGATTCATGGCATAAACAGCTATCGGAACGTGTGAATCCCACGGCGTGCATACGTAAATAAGGTCAATGTCATTTCGTTCACAGATTTTCTTATAATCTTCCGCCCCACTGTACAAAACTGCTAATGGTTTTTTATTTTTTATCAAAACATCTTGTGCTCTGATAGCCATTTCTTCACGAACATCGGCTATGGCTACTATTCTTACTTTATCAATATAACAGTAACGGCGAACTGCATCGAGTCCTCTTTTACCAACTCCAATAAAGGCTATTCTTACTGAGTCCATTGGCTTACATC
>CAIWIS010000664.1 GCA_903912795.1 uncultured Bacteroidales bacterium | reverse complement strand
TAAACCTACCGAAATTGATACTTTACATTTTGTAAATGCTGGTAATGCCGATGGACATAAGGAATTGTTTTATAATAATAAAAAATTAGTTGAGTTTATTGAGTGGTCACGCGCCAATTACGATATTGTAATTTTTGATACGCCAGCTGCTATTTATATTCCTGATATTGTTGATTTCTTTGATTATATCGATGGTATTTTTGTGATTGTTCGCTTGCGTCGTACCACACGTACTATGCTTAACAAACTATTTAAAGTGCTTACTGCATTTAATACCAAATATATAGCTGCTGTAATCAATGATTTTTATGAAGGTCAAGGCGGCTCTTATGATGATTATAACTATTCATCGCATGATTACTACAAGGAAGCAGATAATAACAAGGGTTTGCTAGCAAAAATCAAACGTCCTCGTAAATCAATTTTGTTCATAATTGTTTTCTCGGTAATTGGCTTTATCGCCATTGTTAGTTATTTGTATAGAAATTCAATTTTTCCATTTAACAATAAAAAATCAAGTAAAATAGAACTGAAGAGCGATGAAGTTTCAACTATAGATGCCAATAATACTACAAAATTTGAAAGTGAATACTCGGTGCAAACGAACTTGGATAGTGTGATAGTAACAACCGAAAAACGATTTGACGAAATAGCCTTAACTCACTTTGGTAACGAAAAGTTTTGGGTGTATATTTACTTGGTTAATAGGAATAAAGGTATTAGTCCATATAATTTAAAGAAAGGTGATGTAGTGTATTTACCTTCGGTTGATAATTACGACATGAATGCAGCAGATCCACAATCAGTGGATAAAGCTGCCAAAATTGAGAAGGAAATAATTGCAGGGAATCTTTAGATAGTAAACCAAAAAACTGTTTGTTCGATGAAAGATTCAAATGCAAAAAGAAAGCATAAAAAAACCGTTTACGAAAAACGTAAAATGTGGTTTTGGATAATACTAATATTGCTTTTATTACTATCTATTGGTTTGTTTTTTTTTCTTAATCGTAAAACAACCGAAAATAGACTAATACGGGTTGCATCGTGTGGATGTGTTAATAAGAGAGCGGTTTATACCATGCGCGAAGGTTCCGATTTGGCAATGCTAATTCGTATGTCGAAAGGTTTTTCAATTAATGCCGACGCTGCACGTGTTGAGATGGATAAAATAGTGATGAATGATTCGGTGTATCATATTCCTTGTCAAGGGTCGTCGAGCAATAAAAAAAGATACGAATTCATTAGCCAGATAAACCAAACTATACGTTTATCGTACAAGGATTTAAGCAAGGAAGTTGTAGAGGCAGCTCAACAAAAAGAAATAAAATGTTATAGTATCTTGTATATTGGTATTCCGGCAGTATATGTGTTGATAAATTATTATCCTGAATTTCATCGTATTAATTTTGTACATATTCCGCAAAGTGCCTTGTTTTTAAATACTGAATACCGATTAATTGATTTGTTTTTTACGCTCGATATTTATCCAACAATGCGTATTTTGGAACATTCGCTGCGACAGAAGATTGATTATTATTTAATTCAGGACCGTTTTAATTTTATCGATTTAATTGATTTGCTCGGCGGAGTAGATGTAAATTTAGATAAAGCCTACGCCAACGAATATAACTTAACACCTGGTAAAAGTCGTATTGATGGGTATTATGCATGGGAGTATATACGTTTTTTAAATTGGCGAAACCTGAAAATGAATGTGAAAAGCGAAAAGACTAAAGACTTGGTTCGGAAGGATAATTTTGATGTCGATCCAGGAAATATGGAAATGACTTATGAAATGCGAAATCAGCGCCAGCGTTATGTGTTAGAAGGTATGAGAAACTCATTTAAAAAATTAAACACCGGAGATCAACTTTATGTAATCGAGAATTTTAAAAATGTTTTCCGAACCGATATGAAAACGGAGTTTTTGACAATGCTTTACAAGGATATCTTAAGCTCACCAAGTTTCTCATACGGAAATATACCAGGTTATTATAGTCGCGAAGGTTCAAAATTATTCTATTATCCCGATTTACCGTCGTTCGAAATGATGCGAAAAAGAGAAATAAGAACCTATCTTGAAAAACGAAAAGAAAGAGATCAAGTCATTTATTAAAAAATTATAAACAGATGAAACGAGCACGACAAATAAACTTTGATACACAAAGGGATGTTTATGTGCGAGTTCCATCTGACAACTAAAAAAACAATTATAAACAGATGAAACGAGTATTGAAAATAGGAAGCTTACTTTGTATGTTGCTTTTTATGGCAAGCAATTCAAGTGCACAAAGTGTTGATAACAATTATGTTATTAAAAAAGGCGATGTTGTTTCGATTGCGGTTATGGGTCATCCTGAGTTTAGTTTGGAACGCATAATTGTTTTGCCCGATGGTTATGTACAATTCCCGGGTCTTGGAAGTATTCAAGCTTCGGGCATGACGGTTAAGAGTTTTACAAAGTTGGTTTCCGACAATGTAGGTAAATATGTGCTTAACCCAATTGTAACCGTTTTTATTAGCGAGTTACCTAGTCAAATAGTGAATGTGATTGGTTTTGTTAATAAACCAGGGCAAGTACCTGTATTCGAAAAAATTAGTATTATGGATGCTATAAGCCGTGCTGGTGGCATTAAGTTTATAAAAAAATGTAAGAAAATCATTATAATCCGAGCTGATCAAAGTTACGAAGAAGTTCTGGTGAAAGACATCTATTCGGATGATGTCACCAAACGAAAATTTAAGTTGTTGGATATTGGAGATACAGTGTATGTGGTTGAACCTAACGAGCTTAATTGGTCCAAATTATCGTTTTTTACAAGCTTAGGATATATTATATTAAGTATTATCAGATTGTTTTAGAATAATTATTTTTAAATTATTTATCAAATAAAATTAACCCTTTAAAATTATAAAAATGAAAACAATGCGTAATTTTATTAGCAGAAAAGAGCTTTTGAGAACCACGCTCGTAGTTGCTCTTTTATTAGTTTCTGTTGCTACCTTTGCTGATCCTTCTGGTGGAACTCATCCAGGTTTTGACCCTGAACCAGGTGGTATGTCGGTACCTATCGATGGTGGTATTTTAATGGCTATACTTGCTGGAGGTAGCTTAGTCACTATGCTTTTCAAGAAAAAGAAAAAAGAAGAATAATCAATGTTTATTCGTTTCTTAAATCGGATATAAATTGAGTACGAATACTTTTAGTAGTACCTATATATATCCACGTAAATCCATTGATTATAAACAGTATAACAAGGGTTAAAAGCAGAGTTATTGGAACATCGGCGTTGTTTGATAAGAAATGCTGTAAATTAGCAATAAGTGACGAAATAATGCCAATGGTAATGCCTGCAAAAAGGATTCCAATAAATTCGTATGCAACAATTCTACGGATATTTTGCTTTGAAATACCTATGGCTTGCATCATGGCGTACTGTCTGTTTCGCGATTGAATGCTTCTGAAAATTAAAATGGCCATCCCTAATGTGCCAATAAGCAATGCAATTCCTCCTAAAGCCAAAAAAATGTCAAGGTAGGTGTTTGTAACTGAATTAAACATAGCTAGTCGTTCGGGAGCTGGTTGAATATTGGCTCCATATTTTTTGAAGGATCCTTCCAAGTTCTCATGGAGTAATTCTGATTGATTGCTATTTACATCAGCCAATATTACATTGCTACCGCTTATTGTCGGAAAGTGTTTTTCGAAATTTTGTTTCGAAACAAGCATATTCCCTTGAAAAACAGAGTTTTCCATCGCGCCAACTAAAACCAAATAAATGTTGTCGCCAGATTCGTTGGTATATAAAATGCTGTCGCCCAGAGTTTTTCCCATACCCCAGATTATAACGGTTTGGTCTGCCACAGCCGGAATGCAATTATTCGCCAGGGATTGATTAAGTATATCCCAAGTTGGGTTTTCGGTATTTGAATCTACAAAAAAGAAAGCATTACGTTTTCTAAAAACTTCGGGATTTACCCCCAGTATAGAAGGTTGAATAATACGGTTCAGATTCAAACAACTGGCATCATCGGCAGCATATTTTAGCAATTGAACAAATTCTAAATTTGTGTATTCGCCTTCAATACCCAGTTTATTTTTTCCTTCGGTGGTCGATAAATCGGCATGTATAGGCAGGTTTGTTTCGATAAAATATGCAAATCCACCGGTGCCTGAACTGTTATTTGCTGCATTCCGACTAAAATCAACACGGTTTGCACCTGTAGAGATAACGATAAAAATTCCAATAGCCAAAATGCAAATAATGATCAGGTTACGCTTTAAGTCGAAAGTAAGATTACGAAGTGAGAGGTTAAGAGCTGAGACGGTTGCCAATTGTGAAGCTCTTATTCTTAGAAGGAAATATGCTAACCAGGATGTAGACGATACAAGTAGTAAAAAACCGATCAACATAAAAATAGAAATGTTTTGATACAGTTTGCTTTGAAAGCTGAAAACCAGTAACCCGATTATCAGAATACCTGACAATGTTCCAATCCACCAACTTGCTTTTATATTTTTAGTCGAATGTTTTACCTCGAGATTCTGAATATTTCTGTTTAATTCGTTTATTTGCTTTTTGAAGAAATTAGAAGTTATTTGATAGATAACCAAACCGGCTATTAAACAGTTACTTATAAATCCTATAGCTAAACTTGAAGGGCTAATGAATAGCTGAACAGAATTGGTGCGCACAATATCATTCCAGATTGAATTCAGAAAAATCAACACCAATTGACTTAACAAAATGCCAACAAAAACACCGATAAAACTACTCAGAACAGCATTCAACATGCCTTCACCAAAAAATATGCGATAAACCATTTTCGGCAAAAAACCTAGCGAACGATAAATGCCATATTCTTTTTGTCGCTGAACTAATAGCATCGAAAATAGCAAACCACTTAGCATAAATGATGCTATAATAAGAAAGAAGCTAAGGCCTAAAAATAATTGAGCAAAATCAACAGCGTTATTTGCCGACCAACCAGCATTTTTCTTAATATCGATAACTTGAAAACCCAAATTTGAAGGCTCTAGATTAGCTAGAATTGTGTTTTTTAACTTTAAAGTATCCGTTTGATTGTCAAATCGAACAGCTGTTGAATTTCCAAAATTCATTCCCCATAGTTTCACCGCTTTACTGTACGATATAAAAGCTTTAGGTGTTCCTCGATAATTCTTCCACCACGCTTCATCCTTATCGCGTATTTTGGAATAATCAATTGGTATTCCCGCTTCCCAATCGCTACATTTATCAACGCCTGATAAACCTTCGAAGGCTGGCATAAGTAAACTGTCGGCAGCAAAACCTTTGATGTCAACAATTTCCTTTACTATAAATGGAGTGGTTTGTTCATTTAATTTCCGAAACGATTCCAAGGTAAAATACTTTAATTGTATAGTGTCATTTAACTCAGCTCCTAAATCCTCTGCTAGCCACGTATTTATTATTATTTCATTATCATTTAGTTGCTGGTTGTTGTTGTGCGAAAGTGCCGATACGAACGAATATGGAGTTACTCGATTATTGGCTTGTATAAAGTTAATGAGGTAAGTGAATTGTGGCTCTGGCTTTAAGTTGTGTTTTTGCAAAACACTCAAAATGGTATCTTCAATAAATATTTTATCCGATATTAATTCAATTTTATTCTGACTTACAATACTTCTCAATTTCAGGTTAATAACATCTAAAGTCCAGTATTTTTTCAACGCCTTATTAATATCTACTTCCGATTTATTATTTTCTGAAATTAACATCAGATTTGCAAAATTTCCCTTAAAACTTAAATTTGATAATTTTTGCAACGAAAAAAATATGCTATATGGTGTAATTTGACTCGATTGAATATTAAACTCCCCAAATAAATGCTTGTCGGCAATGGATTTTACGATCATGCGAAGCGCACTGCTATTATTGTCGGTAGGTACAAAAGGAGCATTTTCGGTTACAAAGCTTACTTTCTCTACCCTAATAAAGACTTCATCCCCAACTTTTAGGTTTAGCTTGTCTGCTAGTTTTTCGTTTATAATTACTTCATTTTCATTAAGTTCAGGCATAGTGCAGTTGCCGGTTTTCCAAAACAGGCTATCTATACCACATATCTGAACATTAGGTGCTTGTGCCTCAGTATTGTCCGATGAGGCCATTCCTCGAAGTAGCAAAACCGGTGCAATGCTTGTTTTTAATTCAGTTGATAAAGTATACGAAAACGAAGCAGGGAAGAATCGCTCTTGAGTAAAAATAACTTGTTGGGTGTTCCCTAAACGCCTTTCGACAATGGAGTTAAGGCTAAACTTTACCGAATCGCCAATTATAAGCGCCGATGTTAAAATGGCGGTGCTCAAAACCAACCCCAAAAAAAGCAACAAATGCTCCTTTTTATAGTATTTTAAATTACGACTAACAAGCTGAAAGAAGTTCATTTTTATTTGGTTGGGGTAGGTGTCCATTTAATATTTACACCAGAAATATTTGATTTTGCTGTTGGAGTCTGATTATCGGCTGTTGTAGCTTTAGTAAATGCAAAGGTAGCATATTTCCATTTGATTGTTGTGTTTATCAGCAAAGTTACAAATTTTTTAATTCATAATTTATATTAAAAATTAGTGTTTTTGGGTAACAATATGTTGACATTTAAACTAAATATGTAACTTTGCGCTCAATATGTTTACTTTGTTATGACAAAAAAAGAAAAAATAGAACAAACAGCTCGAGATCTTTTCTGGAAACATGGTTTCAAAAAAGTGAGTATCGACGAAATTTGCAAAAAGGCCGGTGTAAGTCGAAAAACCTTTTATACTTATTTCGATAATAAAAGTGCATTGGTAATTCAAATTATGAAAATAATTACCGATACAATATTTGCTGATTCACAGGCTGTTATTGAAAGAGATACTACGTTTGCTGAAAAAATAGAGGAACTTCTAAAAATTAAATATTTAGCTAACAAAAATTTTTCTATCGAATTTGTATCCGATTTTTTTCACCCTGATTCAACCGAAATTTTTGAGTTTTTTCAAGAACTAACTCTTAAATCGCTAGCATTTACCCGCGCTTTCTACGAACAAGCACAGCTTAAGGGCGAAATGAATGCAAATCTGAATTTGGATTTTGTAATGTGGCTGATGCAGAAACAATTAGAATTAATATCGACCAATGAGGCCATTCAAATGTTTCCAGATGCCGAAACTATGACTAAACAAATGGCGCAACTTATGATTTATGGTGTAATGCCAATTAGATAGAGCCAAGATGTTTGAATAAAGATATGAGACTAATATTTGTAATTTTTATTTTGTTGATATTGAGTGATTTGAATGCACAAAGCGATTCGGCTAAAGTGCATTTTAACGGTCAACTTGTTGGTTGGACTACTGCTCAATTCGAAAATCCTTTTATGTTGCAACCTGGTGGCAGGTTTGTGCCAACGCTTACAGGTAAGTTTGAATTAAAATCAAACTCATATTTCGATTTTGAAGCTTCGCTCAATATGAATGGAAGTATTACAATCGAAGACATGAGCAAATCAACACTCACAGGCGATATAAAACCGTATAGAGTGTGGGCTAGGTATGCAACTGATAAAATTGAAATTCGTGCTGGTTTGCAAAAAATAAATTTCGGTCAAGCCAAAATGTTTCGTCCGTTAATGTGGTTCGATGGCATGGATGTGCGAGACCCATTGCAATTAACCGATGGTGTTTATGGAGTTTTAGGAAAATATTTTTTTGAGAATAATGCTAATTTATGGCTTTGGGGATTAATTGGAAATGAAAACCGAAAAGGCTGGGAGATGTTTGGAACAGAAAAATGGAAACCTGAGGTAGGTGGACGCATTGAATTGCCGGTGCTCAATGGCGAAATGGCAATGACCACGCATTACCGCAAAGTTTATGCTATAAATATGCTTTCGAGTGCTTGGAACGATTATCGTTTGCTTGCCGAAAACCGAATTGGTTTGGATGGAAAATGGGATTTGGGTGTTGGTCTGTGGTTCGAAAGTTCAACAACTATAACTGAGAAAAATTGGATAATGGTTCCTCGTTTTCAGGATATGTTGAATGTGGGTGTTGATTATACATTGCCAGTTGGAAATGGCTTGGGAGTTACATTTGAATATTTGCGATACCATGCCGGAGATAATTTTTTTACAAAAGGAAATACGGCTAATTTAATCGGTTCCATGTTTTCGTACCCTGTTACAATGATGGATAATTTATCGGCTATGTTTTTTTATATTCCAAATCAAAGCGCACTTTATAATTACGTGACTTGGAATCGCAATTACGATAAATGGAGTATTTATGCTATTGGTTACTGGAATCCTGTAAATACCCAAATGCTTTTATTTCAGACTGGTAACACTAATTTATTTGCCGGAAAAGGGGTGCAGGTGATGTTGAGTTATAATTTTTGACCTCTCCCCAGCCCTCTCCAAAGGGAGAGGGAGTATGCAATAAATAAAATTTTAAGTTCAATAAAATAACTTTTTAAAAGAATTTCTATGAATAACAAAGATTTATACAACCAGAGCTCCCCCTCCCTTGGAGGGGTTAGGGGAGGTACAATTGTTGAAGTAAAAAACTTAGTGAAGAAATTTCCTGTAGGTACAGGATTTTTTACAGCTCTCAATGGTGTTGATTTAACATTTACCGAAGGTGAATTTACTGGTTTAGTAGGACCTAGTGGCTCAGGTAAAACTACACTGCTGAATATTATTGGTTCACTGGACACGCCGAGTGAAGGTGAAGTTATTGTTTTGAGTAAATCTGTTGGTACATTATCAGCTAAGCAGGCCGCACAATTACGCAAAGAAGAACTCGGTTTTATTTTTCAAAACTATAATTTATTGCCTGTATATACGGTGTACGAAAATGTGGAATTTCCGCTTTTGTTGCTCAATATGAGCTCCGATGAACGCAAAAAAAGGGTGTTGGAAACTTTAGAATGGGTTGGATTAAGCGATAAAGTCAATTCACGTCCGGCTCAACTATCGGGCGGTGAATGCCAGCGTGTAGCCATAGCTCGTGCCATGGTAAAACGTCCAGTTCTAGTGCTTGCCGACGAGCCAACTGCGAATCTTGATTCGGTAAACTCTCATAACATTCTGAAAACCATGCTTAAATTAAACGAGGAGCTTAAGACCAGTTTTATTTTTGCCACACACGACGAAAAAGTAATTGGATATTTAAAACGAATAATACGCTTGCAAGATGGGAAAGTGGTGGAAGACAGCTTTTAAAAGCCTTATTGGTAATGGGTTGAAAACCTGGCTCAATGTATTTGTACTTTCCATTTCGTTCGTCCTTATTATTGCTATGCAAGGATTAATGAAAAATTGGAGTGAACAAGCAGTGGTTGATACCGTGAAATGGGAAATTGCTGATGGGCAGTATTGGCAATCGAAATACGATCCTTTTGATGTGTATTCGCTCGATTCGAGTACAGTTAAAGTGCCTGTTGAGTTAAAGGCCGATATTGATGCACATTTAATTGAACCGCAGTTAATTACACAAGCTTCAATCTATCCTGATGGACGAATGAAAGGAGTGCTTCTACGTGGAATACAGCCAACGCAACAATTGCTTAATTTGCCAACTAAAGTGTTGCAACAGCAAGATAATGAACTAATTCCTGTTGTAATTGGAACGACAATGGCTAAGCAAAACAAACTCAAGTTAAACGATATTATAACATTGCGTTG
>CAIWIS010000663.1 GCA_903912795.1 uncultured Bacteroidales bacterium | reverse complement strand
GCCTAATGGCTCAAGTAGTAGTAATGTAGAATCACTAAAAGAGGGTTTTAACACATTTATTGATGTGGCTGAAACATTTTTCATGAAAAAGGGAATAGTACTAAGTTTATTATTTGTTGTATTTTACCGTTTTGCCGAAGGATTTGCCATAAAAATTGCACCTTTATTTTTTAAAGCTTCGCAAGCTGAAGGCGGATTGGGACTTAGCACATCGCAGATAGGTATGATTTATGGCGTTTTTGGATCAGCAGCTTTTGTGCTTGGCTCTATATTAGCTGGCTATTATACTTCAAAGCGCGGTTTAAAGAACTCTTTACTCGTGCTTTGTTCATCATTTAACCTCCCATTTATAATGTATTTTTTGCTATCGCATTACCAACCCGATAGTATCTATATAATTTCGGCTGCTATTACAATAGAATATTTCGGCTATGGATTTGGATTTGTAGGCCTTATACTTTATATTATGCAACAAATTGCTCCAGGAAAATACAAAACAGCACATTATGCATTTGCTGATGGTATTATGGCACTCGGTTTTTTTATACCGTCTGCGATAAGTGGTTATTTTAGTGATTTATTAGGTTACAAAATATTTTTTGTTTTTGTTCTAGCAGCAACTATTCCATCGTTTTTGGTCACAGTTTTAGCAAAAAAACATTTCCGCGAAATCACAGAATAATTACCACAAGTGAGAGTGCGACTCTAAGTCGCGCCCTCACTATCACTTACTCCCTACCACCATAATATTGCTTTAAAAACTTCAATATACTGCCGTACAAAACAATAAAGTATGAGAATAAAATATTGTCGTATTAATTATTCAATAATACGCTGTATGTCTTATCTTTATTAAATAATAATTGGTACATTATTAAATGGCAAATACTTAAATACCTTTGATAATTATTTTTCTATTTCATTAATATTGTGAAAATAATGTTTATATTTGCGGGGTAGAAAAACACTACTTATATGGAAAATAAAATCAGCAAAACTGTTTTACCTGTGTTTGAACAGATAAAGCACACCGACAACAATGGTAACGAATTTTGGATGGCGCGTCAGTTGTCCAAAGCACTGGAATATACCGATTTCAGAAATTTCAGTTCTGTAATCGAAAAGGCAAAAGAAGCCTGTAAAAATAGTGGACAAAAAATAGCCGATCACCTCGTTGAAGTCAACGAGGAGATAAACCATGGCAAAGGTGCAATAAGCAGCTATCCAAGCTATAAACTAAGCCGTTACGCCTGCTATTTGATAGTGCAAAATGCCGACCCAAACAAAGAAACTGTAGCGTTGGGACAAACCTATTTTGCAGTTCAAACCCGATTGCAGGAAATCCGGCATATGGACGAATACAATCAGTTAAGTACCGAGGACGAAAAACGTTTATTTCTGCGTACCGAATTGGCAAAACACAACACGCAACTGGCAGCAGCTGCTAAAGATGCCGGAGTAATTGAGCCAATTGATTACGCTATTTTTCAAAATCACGGTTACAAAGGTTTGTATGGCGGATTAGATGCAAAAGCTATACATGCAAAAAAAGGATTGAAAAAAAGCCAACAGATACTAGACCACATGGGAAGCACCGAACTGGCTGCGAATCTTTTCCGGGCAACGCAAACTGAAGATAAACTCAAACGCGAACAGATAAAAGGGAAGGAAAAAGCAAACAAAACGCACTACGAGGTTGGCAAAAAAGTGCGACAAACAATCCTAGAAATTGGTGGCGAAATGCCCGAAAACTTACCTACTGCTGATAGTGTTAAAAAGTTGGAACCAAACAACTCCACTAAATTACCGAAAACTAAAAAGTAAATAGTGTAATTTAATGTTCCGTAATTATAGAATGCTGTATTTACAAAAATGAACCCTGAAAATAATGTTTATATTTGCGGGGCAGAAAAAACACAACAGCACATATCGGTAAATATAATGGGTATGTGCAATAAAACTGATAAACTAATGCGGATATATGGGCAATATAGTATATATTTCGGTGTTAGGGGGCATTAAAAAAAAAAATATAAAGCGAATCAAAATATTCAATATATGGCTAAAAAACTAATCTTATTTTTATTTTTTGTGTTAGTGACACAAAATTTCAAATCGCAGAATGTTAATATATTAGATGCGAAATTTTCACCAACTTCAAACATAATTGCTTTGATTGTTGGTGATAACAGAAATACAGACATAAGATTATATTTCTCTGAGAAAAATGAATTATCTCAAAATTTAATTGCAGATAGTTTAAAACAAACAACTGTCAGGG
>CAIWIS010000662.1 GCA_903912795.1 uncultured Bacteroidales bacterium | reverse complement strand
GTACAGTGAATGCTATGTGTAATGTAATTAGTAGGCAATGTGTTGACACCACCAATTCGAAGAATAGAACCAGCATCGAGCGTTAACGAACCTCCAACAGTAGATCTATTTATAGTAAATGTGGAAAGATTTAAAGTGGAACCAGCTGAAACACTGATATTTCCATCGGGTATTCTATTTTGATCTAATGTTAGTATTTGTCCTGATGTTAAACTTACAGTGATATTATTTAATCCTCCGCCCGAAAGTTCAGTGCCAGTAGTTTTCGAATTGCCTGAGTATTCTACATTATAAGTTCCAGCACCGGCACCTTGAATAGTTCCAGTCATTGATCCATTACTTCTATAAATAGTAGAACTTGCCGCATTCAAGGTAAGTTTTGTACCTGCACCAAATATTCCTGAAGTCAAGTAGATACTTCCTCCATTTGCAATCGAGATATTATTATTCAAAGTTACCGTATTGTTGCCTGATGTTCCAATATTGTTTATGGTTAATTTTCCAGTCAAATTTGTTGGTAGTCCATTACCTATTGTTTGATTAGCTGCGCCATTAAAAGTGTAATTTGCTGCTGCACTATAGGTTCTTGCTCCACCAACCTGAATTGTTCCATTTGCTTTTGAAGTAGTAAGAGCACCCGTTCCATTCGTATTTGCAGTAATAAGCGTAGCGCCAGCATTTAATGTAAAACTTCCATTAACTCCCGAACTAAGAATTGAAGTGCCAAAATCAACAGTAGCGCCTGCTAAAATAGCTATGTTAAACTTATTACTATACGTACCTGTCGAAGTGAATGTTTGAATCCCTGTGCCCGAAAAATTAATTTCGCTGGCTAAAGTTGCTCCCGTTTCGGTAATAGTACCTCCAGTAAAACTGTAATTTCCTTTTATAAAAAGAATTGCAGCATTGCCTTCTATGGTAGTTGATGTTAAGTCAAATACTCCACCCGATTTTGTGAAGTTACCATTTACGGTCATGGATCTGGCTGCCGAAGATGAAATTTGAAATGTACCTCCACTCTGAATAAAATTTCCAGCTATAATTAAATCTCCTTCAACAACACCACCAGCAGCAAGAGATCCGCTACCAGTGTTAATCATACTGAAATTTCCAGCAACATTTGAAACTGTTCCACCCAGTGAAAATGCAGCCGTTTGGCCTGAACAGTTCCAAGTGAAATGTCCAAAATTTTGTATCAAACTTGTTTGAAATGGCGTTAAAGCACCGTTTACACCTCCCGCTTGAGCCACATAACCTGTAATTACACAATTCGAAGTTGCATTCCAAGTTGCAGCTGGTACTATTCCGCCATCCTGATTGTGTTGATACGTGCCAGTTGCACCTACTGTTATTGTTCCTGTTACAGTTCCCGAACTCCCATTAATATAAGTACCATTCACAGTGATAATTGTAGCTGATAGCGTATTTGCCGAAGTGGTGGTTAAAGTGCTGCCCGGAGTTATATTCAACTCAGCTAAACTTGCCGTATTGGTATTGAGAGTGACTGTTTTATTACTTTGTATGTACACCACATCGCTCGCTCCCGGTATGGAAGTTGCCGCCGATCCACCCGAAGTCAATGACCACGTGGAAGTTGCGCTCCAGTTGCCCGATGCAATTGAATAGTAATTGGTTGCTTGCATTGACGCGATGCAAAACCATACGATTGTAGCCAAAAAAATTGCTTTTGACGTAATAGAACTTTTGTTATTAATGCAATAACTGTTCGGCGTGTTTCTTAGGTGTAGAGTTGCCATAATAAGTTGATTTTTTGCGTTACAAAAAAATGGAATCATGAATTATGATGTTTCATCTGAATGAAAATCATCACATGCAAATCTACAGTATT
>CAIWIS010000661.1 GCA_903912795.1 uncultured Bacteroidales bacterium | reverse complement strand
ATGTAATATATACATTACTATAAATAGTACAATATAAATAAATTATTTAATTGAACATCAATAAAATAAAACCAGTATTTAGATTAAGATATCTTTTTACTTATAGATTTTTCGTTAAATAAATAATTAAATGACTTGGATATATTAAAACTTTATTTTACATTTGTACCGTACTAACAGTGTATTGTTTATTATTTAGCAATCTGATAGTTTTTAAGTTTTGGCGTTAGCCGTAAAATTTACATTAACTTTAATTTCGAGTAAGGATGAGTGAACAAATCGAAAAACCCAACGATAAATCTCGCAGAGATTTTCTCCAAAACATTGGAATGGCAGGAGTTGGGACTCTTTTGGGTGGAGCCGCAGTGTGGGCAGGTTTCAATTACGACAAAAAAAAGACAGCCAAACAACGCGTAAAAGTACTTACTGCTGAAAATAAGTTGGTCGAAATTGAAAAAGATGCCATTATTGACATTGTAAAAACACCGGCCCAAGAATTCACTTATTTGCAACAACGTGGACGCGATGGTATTGCTGGCCGCCGCTGGGTAATGGTAATTGACCTTTCGAAATGTAGAAATGCTCGCAAATGTATGTCTGCATGTCAAGAAGCTCACCATTTACGTCCCGAACAACACCATATTAATGTGTTGAAAATGCAAGAGACACCCAATACTCAACCATTTTACATGCCTAAGCCATGCATGCACTGCGACAACCCTCCATGTACAGCAGTTTGTCCGGTTGATGCTACCTTTAAACGTCAGGATGGAATAGTACTTATCGACAACGAACGCTGTATTGGTTGTAGGTTTTGTGTGGCAGCTTGTCCATATAGCGCCCGTGTATTTCATTGGCAGGAACCACTATTTGCTGAGCAAGATAAGGATTTAATTTACGATGTAGAACAAAATGTACCACAACGCAGAGGTACAATTACTAAATGTTTATTTAGTGCCGATAAATTACGTGAAGGAAATATGCCTTCGTGCGTATCAGCATGTCCAAATGGTGTGTATTATTTTGGTGACGAAAACGAAGATGTGGTTACAAATGGTACAACCAAAGAAAGTGTACGTTTCCGAAAATTACTAGCCGATAATGGTGGTTATACTTTAATGCCTGAATTGGGAACAAAACCACGTGTATATTACTTGCCTCCAAAAGGAAAAGAATATCCTTTCCAAGAAAAAGACAAAGAAGAAGCTGCAGAGCATTTTCAAATCTAAGAATCAAGAACCAAGATTCAAGAACCAAGTCAATTTACATGGGACAATTTAAGACAGACTGTATTTAAAATGGTAAATAGAAAAATAGTAAATTAATATTTATGTCAGATAAAAAAAGTTCGGAAAAAATCATTGCTGATTTGCTTGGACATATCAGGCTTAGCAAAAGTTTTATGGCTTGGATGGGCATTTTAAGTGTATCGCTAGTGGTATGTTTATATGCTTATTTTTTACAATTAAGAGATGGTATGGTTGTAACAGGCCTTGGCGATTATGTATCGTGGGGAATGTATATTTCCAATTTCGTTTTTTTTGTAGCAACAAGTTTAATTGGAATGCTTATTAGCGCAGTGCTTTCGTTATTGAATCAGAAATGGGCAGCACCTTTAGCTCGCATTGCCGAAATAATTGCATTGGCATTTGCCGCTGTAGCTGGTTTAGTCATAGTTATGGATATGGGTAGACCTGAACGCTTATTAAATGTATTTATTCACGGCCGAATTCAATCGCCTATAGTTTGGGACGTAACTGTTGTTACTATTTATGTGCTGATAAGTACATTATTCCTTTATATCCCACTTATTCCCGATTTAAAAATATGTTCAGAAAAATTGGACAAACTGCCACCTTTTGCACGAAAAATTTACACATTATTATCATTAAATTGGAAAGGCACACCAGAGCAACATGAATTGATTAAAAAATCGACACGCGCTTTGGCAATATTTATAATTCCAGTTGCATTAGCCATACACACTGTTACATCGTGGCTGTTTGCAAATACATCGCGTGCAGGTTGGGATTCAACAATATTTGGACCTTATTTTGTGACAGGTGCATTTGTATCGGGCACAGCGGCTGTTATTATTGCTATGTTTGTATTTCGCAAAAGTTTTAAATTAAATGAATATATTACTGATTACCATTTTGATAAAATTGGAAAATTATTAGTTTTGGTTTCGCTGGTATACTTGTATTTTAACTTGAATGAATACATGGTTCCAGCCTACAAAATGAAACGTGCCGAAGCATTCCACATTCACGAATTGTTTGCAGGCAGTCATGCTTTTATGTTTTGGGCTACGCAATTACTTGGATTGGTAATCCCAATTATATTACTATTATTTAAACCATTTCGCAAACCTTTACCAATATTAGTTATTGCATTAATGGTTTTGATAGGTTCGTGGTTTAAACGATATATTATTGTAGTTCCCACCATGGAACATCCATTTTTACCGATACAAAATGTTCCTTTAAACTTTAAAATCTACACACCTACGCTTATCGAAATAGGTGTTACGATAGCTCCAATGATTATGGTTTTACTTATTGTTACAGTTTTGTCCAAAGTAATTCCAATTATTCCTATTCAGGAAACTTTAGACCATGCCAGTGAAACAGAACAAAAATAATTTGAGACCATGATACAGAAAAAAAATAATATTGGAATTATAGCTTTTGTTTTGCTAGCTTTTTTAGTAACAGCACCATTATACGCACGAAATTGGAAAAGCCCTGATGACCAAAAAGACAAAAAAAGCTATTTGAAATTTGATGCCACGACAGCCTCACAAGGCGAAGCACTTTACAATGCCAACTGTGCATCATGCCACGGCACTCCGGGTAAAAACAATAGTCTGAAATCATTGAACCCTATCCCACCCGATTTATCGACAAAAGCATCTCAGCAATTAACAGATGGAGAATTGCTATATATTGTTACAAATGGAGCTGGCCTAATGCCTAGTTTTAAAAATATATTATCTGAAGAAAAAGAATGGTTGATTATATCGTACCTCAGAGGTTTTAACAAAGAGTATGTACAGCAACTTTCGAAATTTGATCCAGCTAAAAGCAAACTAGTTAAACTAACAACAACGTTCGACAAAGCTAGTCAATCAATTATTATTCAAGCTATAGCTAACGAAAAAACTGGAGTTGTAGCCATTGCAGGCGCTGAAGTATCGTTATTTGTAAAACGCTATTTTGGCAATTTTCAAGTTGATAAATCGGTAAAAACGGATGCAATGGGCAAAGCTACAATTGCATTTCCTACTGACATACCTGGCGATAAAACCGGAAAATTAAATGTATTAGTTAAAATGTTTGAAGCAAACTATGGTGAAGTTCAAAAAACTGATAGTTTTGATATCGGAATACCAACAGACAAGCCCGCATTAAACGAAAAACGTGCTATATGGAATGTAGTAAGCAAAGCTCCTTTGTGGGTAATAGGATTATACTCAATGGGCTTAATCTCATTCCTCATGTTGCTGGCCTATTTACTATTAAATTTACGTAAGATTTTTAAGTCATAATATTTTTCAAGTTTATTAAATTCTTTAAATCAACAAAAGTATGAAACAGTTAGCTTTTCTAGGTCGAATCTTATTCGCCATTCCAATTGCAATAATTGGTATTACTCATTTTTTAATGACTCCCGAATTTTTAATAAAACTAGAGCACTCACTAATTCCTAGTAGTTTGTATACTGTGTTATTATCAGGAGCTTTGTTAATAATATCTAGTATTTTTATTGTGTTAAATAAATATGTAAAAGTAGCATGTTTGTGGCTTGCCGCTATGTTATTAATTGTGGTTACAACCATCCACATACCTAACTTATTTTATCCTGAGTTATTTAGCATGGCATTAATGGAAGTTTTACAAGATACCGCTTTAATGGGCGCTTCCTTAATGATTGCTTTTTATCTAAATAATGAAAAAAAAGCGGAATAATTAAACTTAAATAAACTGCTATCAAAACTCGACAGCCATGAAAAAAACATATTTAGTTTTGTTGTTTTTTGCTTTTACAATTCAATCACTAGTTTTTGCACAAGTTGATCAATCGGAAGAAGTACAAGTAATTGAACATTTGGGCGATACACTACCAATGGATTTGAAATTTACAAATGATAAAGGTGAACCTGTAACACTTAGACAATTAATCAATAAACCAACCATTTTATCATTTGTATATTTTGATTGTCCTGGTTTATGCAGTCCTTTGCTCGAAGGCGTTGGTTCTGTAATTAAGAAATCGGACATGGTGTTAGGCAAAGACTATCAGGTTATAACTTTCAGTTTTAATTTTAGAGACACTCCTGAAAAAGCAAAAGAAAAAAAGAAACGCTTTGTAGAAAGATATTCAGCAGGAAATGGCGATGGTTGGATTTTTTTAACAACAGACAGCGCTACTATTTATGAAATAACACATGCCACAGGTTTTATTACCAAAGCTGTAGGTTTCGATTTTATTCATCCTTCGGCCATTATAGCTGTAAGTCCACAAGGCAAAATTACACGTTATTTGTATGGAATTTCGTTTTTACCTATGGATGTAAAACTGGCAATTGCTGAAGCAAACGAGGGAAAGGCACGTCCTACCATTCAAAAAATAATGTTAATGTGCTACAGCTATGACAAAGACAATCAACGCTTTGGATTAGATGTAACCAAAATAATTGGAACAGTAATTGCATTTTTCCTATTACTGTTTATTATAATTTATTTAATTAGACCCCGCAAAAAAAACAAAAACTCCGAATTATGAGTAAAGAAGTAGAAAGCGAAAAACATGTGAGTTATCTCGATTATCAAGGTAAATATAAAGGAATTTTTGGTTGGATTTTTTCCACCGACCATAAACGAATAGCATTATTATATCTGTATTCAATAGTAACCTTTTTCTTTGTAGGAGCAATTCTAGGTTTGGTTATGCGCTTCGAATTGGTAGCACCTGGCGAAACCATTGTAAAACCACAAACTTATAATGGTTTATTTACGGTTCACGGTGTAATAATGATTTTCATGGTAGTTATACCTGGATTATCAGCCATATTTGGTAATTTTCTATTGCCATTGCATATTGGCGCCAAGGATGTAGCTTTCCCTAAACTCAACCGCTTTTCGTGGTGGATTTTTATTGTAGGGAGTATAATGGCAATTCTCACTCAGTTTTTACGCCAAGGACCACCCGATACTGGTTGGACATTTTATGCACCCTATTCAACATCAACTGGCACTAGCGTAATTTTGGCTACTTCGGCAGCTTTTGTACTTGGATTTTCATCCATTTTAACTGGGTTAAATTTTATTGTTACCATACATCGTATGCGAGCTCCAGGAATGAAGTTTTTCAATATGCCATTATTCCCATGGTCCATTTATGCTGCCTCGTGGATTCAGTTACTTGCGACTCCAGTTGTTGGT
>CAIWIS010000660.1 GCA_903912795.1 uncultured Bacteroidales bacterium | reverse complement strand
ATAATTTAATTTTTTGGGGAAATCTGGAGAATGAAAAAGTAGAACAAAACTAAGAATCCTGCTGGCTCAAAATTGTCAACAGGATTCAAAAGCATTGTTAATTAAATATCATATCGATAGCTAATTAAAAAGGAAGATCATCAACAGCAGGGGGAGGTGCCTGCATATCGGGAGCTGTAGTAGCTGGTGCAGCCACAACTGGAGCTTCGGTCGATTCAGGTTTTTTGCCCAATAATTGAATTGTTTCAGCCACAACTTCGGTAATGTAGCGTTTTACGCCATCTTTTTCCCATGAGCGGGTTTGGATTTTACCATCCACATACAGTTGCATACCTTTGCGGATATACTTTTCAGCCAATTCGGCCAAACCTCTACGGGCCACAATATTGTGCCATTCGGTACGCTCAGGCACTTGGGTGCCATTTTGAAGTGTGTAACCACGTTCGGTAGTAGCTAATGTAAAATTAGCAACCGCAACGTCTTTGTCGAAATAACGAACTTCGGGATCTTTTCCCACGTGTCCTAAAAGAATAACTTTGTTTACAGACATAATTTAATACGCTTTTAAAAATAGGTTATAAATTGTTTAAAAATCGGTTCAAATATAATGTTAATATTTGACACTACAAGTATCAATTCCTATATTTTTATAATTTTTTTTCAACATAAACACAATAGTTTGTGAATGAACATTTTACAAATCAAAAAAAATTTACTTTGCCAGATTAATGATTGAAGAATAAATATAAAAATACAACTACAAAGAACACAAGAGTTAACATAAGGAATAATTTTCAATACTGGAAATTTACAATTGCCATTTTTTATTTGGATTCTTTGCTTTGGTGTCTCTTTTGTACTCTTTTGTGGTTCAATGTTTTATGTTGGTAGAATTATAGAACTAATTTATTTACTATATTTGCGGTTCCGAAATTCATTCGCTAAAAAACAAAATCAAATATTATGCACAAAAAAATTGAGCCACATCCACTTACATTAAAATCGATATTGGATTATTCTGTCAAAAATTTTGCCGACAAGCCATCGGTTTCGTTTGTCGACGGGCAAGCATTAAGTTATGCCGAATTGGGAGAAAAAATCAACGAAGTGGCTGCTCAACTTTTTTCGTTGGGATTAAAAAAAGAGGATAAAGTGGCCTTATTGAGTCACAATATGCCTAATTGGGTAATTGCATATTTTGCAGTTGTAACCAAAGGCTTGATTATAGTGCCTATTTTGCCCGATTTTACTGCCGAAGAAATTGAAAATGTATTAGTGCACTCTCACGCTAAAGTACTGATTGTAAGCGAACGTTTAGCATCGCGCATTGATGGCTTACAATTGCCATCGCTGCAGGCTACGATATTGATTGACAATTTTTCGTTTTTGTCGGACGTAACGGCCATACAAACAAATGCTAAAGTGCCAAAACTGGCTGTTTATGAAGAAGACATAGCAGCCATTATTTATACTTCGGGCACTACCGGGCGCTCCAAAGGTGTGGTT
>CAIWIS010000659.1 GCA_903912795.1 uncultured Bacteroidales bacterium | reverse complement strand
GGTTCCAACAATGACTTGAATCCCATTTTTGTGCATAACATCCATCACTTTGGTAACATAATCGAGATTAAATACGCCTTCCTGTGGCTCCATGTAGGACCAGGTCGATTCGCAAATCCTGACTAAATTTATGCCACACTCTTTCATCATTCGCGCATCTTCTTCGAGTCGCTCCGAAGGCATGTACTCGTAATAATAAGCTACACCGTAGAGCAATTTATCCATTTTTGAAGGTGAAAAAGTCTGAGCAAACGAATTGCAAACTACTGCCATTAAGGCAATTATAACATATTTTTTTAGCATTACTGTAATTTTAAAAGTATTACTTGTTTTTTAAACCTAGTATTTATTCATTTATTGATTTATTGATTTTGCAGCTTCAAATAGCGCCAAAATGTTTTCTACAGAAGTATCATCCTGAATATTATGTGCCGGAGCAATTATGTAACCTCCCTGGTTTCCAAGAATTCTGGCTCTTCGTGCCACTTCTTTTTTTATACTTTCGGGTGTTCCATTCGGCAGTAAATCCTGTACACAAATTCCCCCAAAAAACATCAAATCGTTTCCATACGTATTTTTAAGGTATTCGGGATCCATACCCACAGCCATTGGTTGTATTGGGTTTAAAATCTCCAGACCAATTTCAATGAAATCGGGAATGAGGTTGCCAATAGCTCCACAAGTATGCCAGGCGATTTTAATATTGGGATTTATGGCTCTAAACTCATCGAACATTTTTTTCATTCGGGGTTTGAAGTATTTCTGCCATGTTTCCAAGTCCATCAAACACGACTGTTGGCTTCCAAAATCATCGCCACACCAGATTACATCGGCTCCACAGCGAATAAGCTCCTTTCCGGTTTCAGTATTTATATAAGCAACTTTATCCAGTAAAGCATCAACATAGGGAGTTTCTAGCATCAAATCAATCATGAATTTTTCCAATCCGACTAAATACCAGGCAGTTTCAAAGATAGAACATTCCAAATCGGCAATTATTCCGTAGTCTTTTCCATACTTTTCAATAGCATTTTTAGCCATGTCGAATCGCCCTTTTGCAAATGGATCGGGAAATGGATAAGCCTCAATATCGGCAACAGTTTCGGCATGAATCAACGGAAAGGAATAAAATTCATTGTAAAGTCCGGCATTTTTAAAAACCATTCCCCATTCGTTGATAATCAATCCTTCGGGAGTTGTAACTGTTGGATGATTATCGGGTGCAGTGGCTCCAACTCCGATTGCATCAACCCCCATTTTTGTCAATAGACCCATGTGTGATATGCGTGTTGACAATAATGAGTCGACAGGTTCCTCAAAAGGCAAGTTTAAATAGTTTGATAACTTTTGAGCTGCTTGTGGTGTTAGGGATGCATAGAATGGTGGTCGATCGGGAGTTCCACCATTGATAGTACATAAGAACCGTTCACGTGAATTCATACTAGTTTTTATTTGAGATTAGATTTAAATTTATAATTTCCTGAGCCAATCAAATACACTGCATAATCTGTTTCGGTGCGTATAAACTTAATGTTCTGATTTTTGTCAATCGATTTTCCATTTTCTGTTATCGAATTTGAGTCACTTGTTGGAACATATACTTCGGCAGTTGTATTTGCTGGTACCGTGATATTCATTTGCATCTTTTTGCCGTCTTTTTTCCAATCGGAATTGATAGTACCAAACATCGATTCGTGGGAAGATTTCACCCAGGTTAATGTGTTTTTTAATTCGGGTTTAATAATGAACTTCTTAAATCCGGGATTATTTGTATCAGGCCTAATTCCACCGAGATACATGTAAAACCAAGAACCAATACAAGCGGAAAATGGATGATGAGCACTTCCCATAGAATTAAGGTAAAGGCTTTCACCAAGGGTGCTGTTCTCGTTTTCAACCATAAAAAGCCAGCCCGGACTTTGTTCCTGCCGAATCATTTTCCAGGCAATGTCAGCTTTATTATTATCTCCCAAATAGTTCATTTCGGGCATCACGCCAATAAATCCGGTAGTGGTGTGACAATCATTCGCTTTTATATCATCAATCAACCGCATTTCCACCTTGCTTTTCAATACTTCAGGAGCAAGAGCGGTATAAAGTGCTAACGATTGGGCTGTTTGTGAACCCCGTTCGTAAATGCCTGATTCGGTATTTAAAAATTTTTGATTAAATGAAGTTTTGATTTCTTCGGCTAATGCAGAGTATTTTAGTTTATCTGCATCAAATCCTAACATTTCGGCATTGCGACTTAACAATTTGGCCAAATAAAAATAACCCGCTGTTGAAGTAAAAGTTACAGAAGTCAAACCTGGGCCATCAGGCCATTTCCACGTTTTATCCACCCAATCGCCAAGTGACCACGATATAAAATTATCATTGGCCGAGGTTGACAGAAAATCAACATAACGTTTCATTGGCAAATAAGCTTCTATCAGAATTCGTTTATCGCCATAATAATCGTAAAGTTTATTAGCTATAGCAGCCAGTGAAGCTCCCCACCATGGATCGTCTATATAAATAGTTTTCCCGTCACGCAGCAAGTTTCCCCAACCATTTGTTGGAGCAATGGCAGCAATGTGACCCGAAGGTTCCTGAGAATCAGTCATATCCTGCATGTATTTTATAAAACTGGTGGCTGCATCAAAATTATAAACATAGGCATCCATCGTATTTTGAGCATCCTGAGTATAGCCCATTTTTTCACGAGTGGGTTCTTCACCGGGCATGCCATGTATGCAGTCGAGCAATGTATGACGAACTGCTTTGTGTAACTGGTTAATGCGCAAATCCGAACATTCAAATCGACCAACAGTTGATAAGTCGGTATGGACATTTTCAGCCGTGATACAATCCATGGATGGTTTAATCGTCATACCAGTAACTTGCACATAACGAAAGCCATGGTATGTAAATCGTGGCTCAAAAGTTTCAAGTTCATGACTTCCAAGAATGAAGATGTTAGTTTGGAAACGGCCAAACGAGAAATTAGCATGGCTGTACTCCATGTCAACCGTGCTATCTTTTAGCAATGCTTCGTTACACTGTAGTGTGAATGTTTGACCCGGATTCCCTTTTATTTTTAATTTTGGCCATCCTGTTATGTTCTGACCAAAATCAAACACAAAAACACCTTTTTTAGGTTCCCACATTTTGATTGGTTTCAAAGACTCACACACACGCATTGGAGGCATCGACTGAGCCGACAATTTCCCAAAAGGTGCCGGAACTTCAACTACTGATTTCCATTCGGTATCGTTATAAGCATTCTTCATCCAACCTGGCTTAGCACGTCTGTTGTCGATGGTTTCACCTCCACGAATGCAGTTATAAACCAGTTCGCCAGTGGACCATTTCCAGTTGCCGTCGGTTACAATTTGAGTAGATGTGCCATCTGAAAATTCAATTGTAATATTTAGCAGGAATTTCGGTGCTGTTTTCCAACACGATTTTTCATTTTGGAGAAAATCGGGTGTGGGACAATTATAAAACCCGTTACCTAAAATAACACCAACTGTATTGACTCCCTGGCTTAAAGATGCCAACACATCATAAGTTACATACTTTGTTTGAATGGTATAGTTCGTAAAATTTGGGTCTAAAACATGATTTCCAATTTTCGATCCATTCAAATACAATTCAGAGTATCCTAATCCACAGATATTTGCAATAGCTCTTACAGGTATCTTTTTTAGCTCAAATTGTTTACGAAAAAGAGTAGCTGCTGTATCGGGATTTGCTGGAAAATTCAACAGTTCTGGGCTTCTTTCCGGTATTTGTAAATGACCTTGTTTTGCTTCGACAAAACGGGAGGAAATCCATTTTGCATTCCAATCAGCAGGTTTAAATAAACCGGTTATCCAGCTGGCAGGTTTACTCCATTCAGATACTTTGTCTTGGGCATCCCAAACACGAAGTTTCCAATAGTAGCTGGTATTGGACAACAACGTACTTCCGGCAAATAAAACATGAAGGTT
>CAIWIS010000658.1 GCA_903912795.1 uncultured Bacteroidales bacterium | reverse complement strand
GCCGGTCATGCAATCAAGAATCAGACGTTCATAAGCTTCAGCTATTTTTTTGTCGGCCAAATCGGAATAATGAAATGCCATATTTACGTTTTGCACTTTGAAACCTGCCCCCGGAATTTTCATTCCAAAATCAATTGCCACACCAGCATCAGGATGAATGCGTAGTATAATCATATTATTGGGCTCGGTAAGGCAAAGTTGTTTGAATAGCCGCTGAGGCGCTGGTTTTAAGTGTATTACCACTTCGGTAACACGCTCAGGGAGTTGTTTGCCAGTACGAATAAAAAATGGAACATCGCCCCACCGCCAGTTGTCGATAAACAATTTCATAGCTACAAAAGTCTCCGTTTTTGAAGATGGAGCTACCCCTGTTTCTTGACGATATCCTTTTTGGATTTCGCCATTCACTTCGCCCGAAATATATTGTCCGCGTACCACGAAATTGGCTACTTCGCTTGCATGTATTGGCCTTATTGCTTGTAATACCTTCACAGTTTCGTTGCGGATGGAATCCGAATCGAAAACAGCCGGAGGCTCCATGGCTACTACTGCCATTACTTGCAATAAATGATTTTGAATCATATCGCGCAAAGCACCCGAAGTATCGTAATATCCACCACGACTGCCTACTCCAATTTTTTCGGAAGCCGTAATTTCTATCCTGTCAATGTACTTGCGATTCCAAATAGGCTCAAAAAATCCATTCGAAAAACGGGTAACCATTATGTTTTGTACCGTTTCTTTACCCAAATAGTGATCAATGCGGTAAATTTGGTCTTCGTTAAAACCATTGTGCAGTTTTTTATCGAGCTCTATGGCCGACTCGTAACTATAGCCAAATGGTTTTTCAACTATAATACGTTTCCAGCCATTTTCCTCGTTGTTTAAACCACAACTAACTAAACTTGCAGCTACTATTTCGTATAGGAATGGAGGTATTGAAAAGTAGTAAACTATATTTTGCTTTATTTCAAGCAATTGTGATATGTTGTCGATGTATAATTTTAGCGAACAAAAGTCCGATTGAACTTGATTATTTACTTTTTTATAATAAACCTTGGTTAAAAAAGCTTCTACTTTATCGGTATTCTGGGTATAACTGTTTTTTGCAAAAGTTTTCAAAGCCTCATCCACATCTGTTCTATAGGCCAATTCATCCTTCTCCTGACTTCCAGCACCTACAACAATAAATTTTTCGGGCAATAAATTATCCAAAAACAGTTGAAAAACTGCTGGTAATAATTTCCGTCTGGCAAGGTCGCCATTGGAGCCAAAAATTACCAAAACTTGATCTTCGATATTGTTTTTTTTCATGCTGAAATTATTTTTTTCGATTACTTAATTCTACTTTACAAAATTAAAAACAAAGCAAATCTTTATAAGAATTGAACCACAAAAGAACACAAAAGGCAACAAAAGTAAGAACTTTTCAATATTGAAAATTCTCTTTAGTGAACTTTGATACTAAATATTTCTTCTTTTATGTTTCTTTTGTGTTCTTATGTGGTTGAAAATTTTATAATGGTAAAGTAGAATTAATTAAAGGGTATAATCAATTATCATTAACTCTATGATTTTTTTCAATTTCTTATTTGTGCCTATAACAAGAAAATTTATGAAAAGTTTAATGTTAATGTCGGATGTTTTTAAGTTCTTCAGGATTATGTTTGTATTTAAACGAAACTGCAAACAAGATTGTTACTACAAGTGAATAAGCAGCAAAACTCAACCAAATCCCTTGCCAGTCTTTCACATGAGTAATGGGGTCTTCGAACCAGTTAGCAATTATTAATCCAGCAATTATATTGCCCAATACAGCTCCAACGCCATTAGTCATTAGCATAAAAACACCTTGTGCAGATGATTGAATACGTGAATCGGTGTTTTTTTCAACGAATAATGCTCCTGAAATATTGAAAAAATCAAAAGCCATTCCGTATATTATACACGATAGAATAATATAAATAAATCCAATTTCGGTGTTTTCAGCT
This sequence comes from uncultured Bacteroidales bacterium, assembly GCA_903912795.1. Lineage (GTDB taxonomy): Bacteria > Bacteroidota > Bacteroidia > Bacteroidales > Paludibacteraceae > Paludibacter. The sequence continues at coordinate 1,106 of CAIWIS010000658.1, read as the reverse complement.
ATGCCAAACAACCCAAATCGAAAAACCCAAGCAATCATACTAAACAACATCACATTTTTAATACCGAATTTTTTCATAAAAAATGGTATTGCAAGAATGAATAAGGTTTCCGAAATTTGTGAAACGGAAAGTATTATGGTCGAAAAATCATTTATCAATCCGCCAGCTTCAAATACTGTAGCATCTTGCAAAAAACTATCACCATAAGCATTGGTTAATTGCAAAGCAGCTCCAAGCAGTAAACTGAAAGCAAAAAAGAGCGCCATTTTCTTTTGTTTAAACAATACAAAAGCCTCTAAACCTAATTTTTGAATTAAGGTTCTTTTTTCAGAGTCAGATGTTTTAGGTTCTTTTTTTAACGCTGGTAAGAAGAAAAACGAATAAAGCGATAAAATAAAAGCAAAGATAGCCGAAATAATAAACGACACTTTTATACTTTGTCCAAATCCCCATTCTTTGGTAAATACATTTGTAATCCACATGGCTACAATAAATCCAACAGTACCCCAAACACGTATGGGTGGGAAGAAAGTTGTAGCATCTTTTCCATCATCTTTCAATAATTTAAAACCAATTGAATTATTAAGCCCAATTGTTGGCATATAAAAACTCATCGCTATCAACAATACCCAAAAAAATGAAATGGGATTATCAATAAATGGTAAAAAACACATGGTTGTTCCAAAGAGTAAATGCAAAATGGCGAAAACATAATTAGCTTTCCATTTATCGGCTATAATGCCAAATAAGGTAGGCATAATGAGCGATGCAAAACCCATGGTCGAAAAAACAAGTCCAAATTCGGCCCCATTCCATTGTTTTTCAATAAAACCATAATGTCCTAATGTCATCATCCATGATCCCCATACAAAAAATTGTAGGAAATTCATTGTTATTAATTTGAATTTCAAGCTCATAATTAGTTGATTTTTTAATTTGTAGATTTAATATTATACTTTTATTCAGCTGTAATTTTTAAAACCGTGAGCTGTGATTTTTTGCAGCCATCAAAGTTGTTGTCGATTATTGCATTGTAATATGTTGTTTCATTTGCCTGATTTGTTCTTTTACCACAATTGATATATTCCATTAGTGGATATTTTTCT
>CAIWIS010000657.1 GCA_903912795.1 uncultured Bacteroidales bacterium | reverse complement strand
TCGTTGGTTATAATTGGTGACAATACCACATTGCGCGAATATGTAACCGTAAATCGTGGTACATCGGCCAAAGGAAAAACCGTGATTGGTAATAACTGTTTGATTATGGCATATTGCCATGTGGCGCACGATTGTTTATTAGGCAACAATATTATTATTTCAAATTCGACACAGTTGGCAGGTGAGGTTATAATTGATGATTTTGCCATATTGAGTGCTGGAATTTTGGTTCATCAATTTACACACATTGGTTCACATGTAATGATACAGGGTGGATCTAGGGTCAATAAAGATGTTCCTCCGTTTATTACAGCCGGCCGCGACCCACTTTCGTATGCTGGTATTAACTCAATTGGTTTACGTCGGAGAGGGTATACTAACGAGCAAATACGTGATATTCAAGATGTTTATCGTTATATCTATCTGAAAGGTATGAATACTTCGCATGCAATTGAACGCATTATGGCCGAATTACCTGCCACAAATGAACGAGATGAAATTTTGTTATTTGTGAAAAACTCACCACGTGGTATTGTAAAAGGATATTTTGAATAGAGTTCATTGGTTCATCGGTTAATAGGTTCAACAGTTATTTGGTTTTTTATAATACAAACAATTAACATTGAACTCAAAACAATAAAACACGAAACGATAATATGGTAACTAACACGGAAGAAACACCTAAAAAAAGCTTAAACTTTATTGAAGCTTTTGTTGAACAGGATTTGAAAGATGGGAAAAATGGTGGTCGTATTCAAACTCGATTTCCACCTGAACCTAATGGTTATTTGCATATAGGTCATGCCAAGGCTATTTGTCTTGATTTTGGAATAGCACGCAATTACAATGGTATTTGTAACTTACGTTTCGATGATACAAATCCAGTAAAAGAAGATGTTGAATATGTTGATTCGATCCAAGAAGATATTGAATGGTTGGGCTATAAATGGCAAAATATATATTATGCTTCGGATTATTTTCAACAACTTTGGGATTTAGCAATTGAACTTATCAAACAAGGTAAAGCTTATATAGATGAGCAAAGTGCTGAGGATATTGCCAAACAAAAAGGCTCGCCAACAGTTGCAGGTACCGAAAGTCCATACCGTAATAGACCAACAGAAGAAAGTCTTGCATTGTTCTTGAAAATGAACACGGGCGAGATAGCCGAAGGTGCTATGGTTTTGCGTGCAAAAATTGATATGGCTTCGCCTAATATGCACTTTAGAGACCCATTACTTTACCGTGTAATTACTTCGCATCCACATCATCGCACTGGTTATACATGGAAAGCATATCCAATGTACGATTATGCTCACGGTCAATCAGATTATTTCGAAGGAGTTACACACTCGCTATGTACGCTTGAGTTTGAGGTTCATCGCCCGCTTTACGATTGGTTTATCGATCAGTTTAAAGATAGCGATTATCGCCCACGACAAATTGAATTTAATCGTTTGAACCTGACTTATACTGTAATGAGTAAGCGTAAAATGCTTCAGCTCGTACAGGAGAATTTGGTAAGTGGTTGGGACGATCCACGTATGCCTACTATTTGTGGTCTTCGCCGTAGAGGTTATTCGCCTGATGCTATTCATAATTTTATCGATAAAATTGGCTATACTAAGTTCGAAGCTCAAAATGACATAGGCTTACTCGAACATGCTGTTCGCGAAAGTTTAAACAAAACTGTAAGTCGTGTGAATGCAGTTATTAACCCTGTAAAACTAATCATTACCAATTATCCAGAAGGGAAAGTAGAAATGATGGAAACAGGTAATAATCCAGAAGATGAAACATCGGGTACACGCTTAATTCCATTTTCGAATGTGTTATACATAGAACGTGAGGATTTTATGGAAGATGCTCCTAAAAAATTCTTCAGAATGACTCCCAGACAAGAAGTTCGACTAAAAAGTGCATATATTGTTAAATGTACTGGATGTAAAAAAGACAGTGAAGGTGTCATCGAAGAAATTTATTGTGAATATGATGCGTTGACTAAGAGTGGAATGCCAGAATCGGGCCGTAAAGTGAAGGGTACGCTTCATTGGGTATCGGCTCAACACGCTTTGCAAGCAGAAGTGCGTTTGTACGATCGTTTATTTAGCATCGAAAATCCATCGGCTGATCCGCGCGATTTCCGTGATTTGTTAAATCCAGATTCATTAAGAGTGCTTACTAATTGTTTTGTGGAACCATCGTTGCAAACTGCAAATGCATTGGATCAATTTCAATTTCAGCGATTAGGCTATTTTAATGTAGATCCAGATTCTACTCCTGAAAAATTGGTATTTAACCGAACAGTATCATTAAAAGATAGCTGGGCAAAAGAACAACAACGATAAAATCTCAAAAAAAAGCACAACAGAAAATGATTGTGCTTTTTTTTATGCTCAGACATTATCACAAAAATACAACAAGTGTGCAATTAAATATGTATAAAAATACAATATGCTCATCTCGAACTTTATAACTGAAATAATATGAAGTTTTTTGATTATTAATGCATTTTTTTTGAGGTTAAACCTAAAAATTTCCGTACTTTTGCACTTTCATTTTTACGAGGAATAAAACTAATAAAACAACATAATTTTTTTGTATGAAACGAGTATTAAAACTGGTGTTTAAATCAAACCACCATTTCTATTGCGAGTTCCATGCGACAATTAACTAAAAAATATAAATGAACGCATGAAAAAGCATAATTTTAGCGCAGGTCCTTCAATTCTTGCTCGTGAGGTAATTGAAAAAACAGCTCAGGCTGTATTAGATTTTAACGGTTCCGGACTTTCAATCTTAGAAATTAGCCACCGTTCGAAGGATTTCGAAGCTGTTATTGAAGAAGCTCGTCAACTTTTCAAAGAAATTTTAGAAATACCGGAAGGTTATTCGGTTTTGTTTTTGGGAGGAGGTGCAAGCATGCAATTTTGTATGATTCCATTTAACTTTTTTGAGAAAAAAGCAGCTTATCTGAATACAGGTGTTTGGGCAAGTAAAGCGCAAAAAGAAGCAAAAGGCTTTGGCGAAGTAGTTGAAGTTGCATCATCAAAGGATGCTAACTACACTTTTATACCAAAGGATTATGTGATTCCAACTGATGCTGATTATTTTCACATTACCACCAATAATACCATTTACGGAACTGAGTTACACACCGATATCGATTCGCCAATTCCATTGATTGCCGATATGTCGTCTGATATTTTTTCGCGTCCGATGGATGTGTCTAAATATGCATTGATTTATGGCGGTGCACAAAAAAATCTTGCTCCTTCAGGTTTAGCTTTTGTAATTGTAAAAGATGAATTGTTAGGAAAAGTATCGCGCTATATCCCTACAATGCTTAATTACAAAACACACATTGCCGAAGGGTCTATGTTTAATACACCTCCAGTATTGCCTATTTACAGCGCCATGGAAACACTTCGTTGGATAAAAGCAAATGGTGGGTTGGTTGAAATGCAAAAACGCAACGTAGCCAAAGCAGAATTGCTTTACAATGCTATTGACTCTAGTAAAATGTTTGTAGGAACAGCAGCTAAAGAAGATCGCTCGTTGATGAATGTATGTTTTGTGATGAAACCTGAATACAAAGAATTCGAAGCTGAATTTTTGAAATTTGCAACTGCAGCTGGAATGGATGGCATTAAAGGTCACCGTTCTGTAGGTGGATATCGTGCTTCAATATACAATGCAATGCCTGTTGAAAGTGTACAAGCATTGATTGATTGCATGAATGAATTTGAAAAACAACATTAATTAGACAATAGACGACAGACAACAGACGACGGAATATCGTCAATTCTGTTGTCTGTTCACCGTTGTCTGTAGTCAAATAAATATATGAAAGTACTAATTGCAACCGATAAACCATTTGCCAAAATAGCTGTAGATGGTATTCGAAATGAAGTGGAAGAAGCTGGTTTTGAATTAGCATTGCTCGAGAAATATACTCAAAAACAAGAATTACTCGATGCTGTTGTTGATGCTGATGCCATCATAATACGAAGTGATATTATTGATGCTGAAGTAATTGCTGCTGCCAAAAACCTTAAAATTGTAGTTCGTGCTGGTGCGGGTTATGATAATGTTGACCTCGAAGCTGCAAAAGCAGCAGGTGTATGCGTAATGAATACTCCAGGTCAAAATGCAAACGCTGTAGCCGAATTGGTTTTTGGGCTTTTGATTTATGCCGTACGTAATTTCTTTAATGGTACTTCGGGAACTGAATTAACTGGCAAAAAATTAGGAATACATGCTTATGGCAATGTAGGGAAAAATGTGGCTCGTATTGCCAAAGCTTTTGGAATGGAAGTGCTCGCTTACGATCCTTTCTGTCGTGAAGAAGTAATTTTGGCTGATGGAGTTAAACCAACTTGTTCTGTTAAAACACTATACCAACAAAGCGATATTATATCGGTTCATATACCTGCTAATAAAGAAACCAAGCAGTCGATAAATGCTGAATTATTAGCTTTATTGCCTAAAGGCGCCATTATGGTAAATACAGCACGTAAAGAAGTGATTCATGATGCTGATTTGGTTAAATATATGGAAGCAAATCCAACTTTCAAATATATGACCGACATTTTACCTGATAATCATGCTGAAATGTTAGAGAAATTCCCAAATAACTATTTTACAACTCCTAAAAAAATGGGGGCGCAAACTTCAGAAGCCAATGTGAATGCTGGAATTGCTGCTGCTAAACAAATTGTTGACTTTATTGTAAATGGTAATGAGCAATTTAAAGTAAACTAATTTAGTGTCAAAAATAGCCATAAAAAAACCTGCAAGATTTATTTTGCAGGTTTTTTTATGGCTTTCAATGGCTTGTTTATATTAACTTTTGGAATGGTTAAGTATACTTTTGGTGTAGCCAACGGGAATAGTTCGTAAAAATCGTCGTTAAAAACCGATATTTCAACTCTTGCTACACCTGCTGTAATAATTCCAAGTTCAACGGCAGCTTTGTACGAAACGTCAATCATGCGGTTGCGAGTATGTGGACCTCTATCGGTCACTTTTACCACAACATAATGATTATTTTTGGGGTTGACAACCAATAACTTTGTGCCAAATGGATATGTTTTGTGTGCGCATGTCAAGCTATCGTTGTGATACCGATCACCATTAGCCGTATGCCTTCCATGCATTCGTTTACTATAAAACGAGGCAATGCCACTTTCTTGCGCCAGAATTGCAGAAAAAGCGAAACAGAATATTTGAATATGTATGAATCTCAAATTTATTAATTCTAAAAAAGGCTGTCATTAAAATTTTCAATGGCAGCCTTTTTAATATTAAATTGTTTTTCAACTAAATATTAGTCGTTGAATTTAGCGCTTAAAAACTCGCGGTTTAAACGGGCAATGTGCGAAATTGAAATTGCTTTCGGACATTCGGCTTCGCAAGCACCTGTATTAGTACAGTTACCAAATCCTAATTGGTCCATTTTAGCAACCATAGCTTTTGCACGAGCAGCGCCTTCAATGCGTCCTTGTGGCAATAGAGCCAATTGGCTTACTTTGGCAGCTACAAATAACATGGCCGAACCGTTTTTACAAGCAGCAGCACATGCTCCACAACCAATACACGACGCTGCATCCATAGCTTCGTCGGCATCAATTTTTGAAATAGGAATAGCATTACCATCCGGAACACCACCTGTATTAACAGATACATATCCGCCAGCCTGAATAATTTTATCGTAAGCACCACGGTCTACCATCAAATCCTTAATAACCGGAAATGCTGCCGAACGCCAAGGCTCTACTGTGATTGTTTCGCCATTGTTGAACCTACGCATGTGAAGCTGACAAGTAGTTGTTTCACCGTCTTTTCCGTGCGGATGACCGTTGATATACAAACTACACATACCGCAAATACCTTCGCGGCAATCGTGATCAAATGCAATTGGTTCTTTGCGTTCTTTTACCAAACGCTCATTCAAAACGTCCAACATTTCGAGAAACGAACTATCGGTCGATACATTGTCCATTTTATAGGAAATAAATTCTCCTTTAACTTTTGGACTGGCCTGACGCCAAACTTTTAGTGTTATATTTATACTTTTTTCCATGGGGTTATGCCTTATAATTACGTTGTTGACGTTTCACAAATTCATATACAAGAGGTTCTTTAAGCAATGTTGGTTCTTCGCCATCGCCATTGAATTTCCAGCACGAAGCAAAAGAGTATTCTTCGTCGTTACGAAGGGCTTCGCCATCTGGAGTCTGGTATTCTTCGCGGAAGTGTCCACCGCACGATTCTTCGCGCATCAACGCATCGCGTGCCATTAAGTCACCAATTTCGATAAAGTCAGCTACACGCAATGCTTTTTCAAGTTCTACGTTCAAATCAGCGCTTAATCCAGGAACATAAACTTTAGTCCAGAATGTTTTGCGAATTTCTTTGATTCGTTCCAATGCATGTTCCAAACCTTCTTTGGTACGTCCCATACCTACAAAATCCCACATGACTAATCCAAGTTCGCGGTGAATTGAATCCACTGTACGGTCGCCCTGAATTTTCATGATTTTTTCGATTTTGGTATGCATTGCTTTTTCAGCTTCATTAAACTCAGGCAAGTCGGTGCTTAAACGTGGGGCCTGAATTTGATCAGCCAAATAGTTTTGAATGGTATATGGCAATACAAAATAACCATCTGCCAATCCTTGCATCAATGCCGAAGCACCTAAGCGGTTAGCGCCGTGGTCTGAGAAGTTAGCTTCACCAATACAGAACAGTCCTTTTACCGACGTTTGTAGTTCGTAATCAACCCAAACACCACCCATTGTGTAGTGAATAGCTGGGTAAATCATCATAGGTGTTTTATATGGATTTTCGTCAACAATTTTGTCGTACATTTGGAATAAGTTGCCGTAGCGAGCACGAATTGTTTCTTCGCCTAAGCGTTGAATTGACGATGAGAAATCAAGATATACTGCCAAACCAGTATTTCCAACTCCAAAGCCAGCATCGCAACGTTCTTTAGCCGCACGCGAAGCTACGTCGCGAGGCACAAGATTACCAAATGCAGGATAGCGACGCTCTAAATAATAATCGCGTTCGTCTTCGCTCAAGTCAGTTGCTTTTTTCTTTCCGGCACGGATAGCTTCAGCATCTTCTTTTTTCTTAGGTACCCATATACGACCATCGTTACGCAACGACTCCGACATAAGCGTTAATTTTGATTGATATTCGCCATGAACAGGAATACAAGTAGGGTGAATTTGTGCATAAGCAGGGTTTGCAAAATAAGCTCCTTTTTTATACATCTGAATAGCAGCCGATGCGTTCGATGTCATTGCATTGGTTGATAAGAAAAATGCATTTCCGTATCCACCTGAACCTACTACCACGGCGTGAGCAGAGAAACGCTCCACTTTGCCTGTAACTAAATTGCGGGCAATAATACCACGAGCACGACCATCAACAACTACTACGTCGAGCATTTCGTAACGTGAATATAGTTTTACAGCCCCTTTTCCAACTTGGCGACTAAGGGCCGAATAAGCTCCTAGCAACAATTGTTGTCCGGTTTGTCCTTTTGCGTAAAAAGTACGCGAAACTTGTGCGCCACCAAATGAACGGTTATCAAGTAAACCGCCGTATTCGCGAGCAAATGGAACTCCCTGAGCTACACATTGGTCGATAATGCTATTCGAAACTTCGGCCAAACGATGTACGTTGGCTTCACGTGCACGATAATCGCCACCTTTTAAGGTGTCGTAAAATAAACGGTAAACAGAGTCACCGTCGTTCTGATAATTTTTTGCTGCATTTATACCACCCTGAGCTGCTATGGAGTGTGCTCTACGTGGAGAATCTTGTATGCAGAAGTTCAAAACGTTAAATCCGAGTTCAGCCAACGATGCAGCTGCCGAAGCTCCTGCCAAACCAGTTCCAACCACAATTATGTCCAAACGACGTTTGTTTGCTGGATTTACTAATTTTTGATGTGCTTTATAATTACTCCATTTTTCGGCTAATGGTCCCGCAGGAATTTTAGCATCAATTTGAGGTGCGTCTACCGTAGTAGTATCTTGTTTTTTTGCCATAATAAAATTTACTATTTAATAATTTACCATTTACTATTTAGATACTAAAACCTAACAGAAAATAAACTGGAATGGATATAAACATCAAAATAATAATTGTCGAAACAATATTTGCAATTACTTTAATACGTGGAAGCCACACATTGTTGCTCGCACCTACAGTTTGTAATGCACTCCAAACACCATGTGTTAAATGCGACCACAATGCCACTAGCCATACAATGTAAATAACAGAATACCATGGCTGGCTGAAGTAGTACTTAATCCAATAAGCGCCATCCACGGCAAGTTTCATAGCTTCTTCTTCAACATGGCAACCCAATTTATGGTTGATTTCGACCAACTGCATTTTTGCCCAGAACTGGTACAAGTGCAAAGCCGTAAACCCAAGTACAATTGTACCCAATACCAACATGTTTTGCGACGCACTACTCACTCCTTTTTGCGATTTTGTTACGGCATAGCTAACATTACCACGCGCCTTACGATTTTGATAAGTAAGGTAGATAGCATATACAATATGCACTACAAATCCCAATGCCAAAATTTTTGTTGCTACCAGCGCATACCAGTTAGCTCCCAAAAACTCACAAATCATATTGTAAGCATCGGCTGAAAATAACACAACGAAATTCATTGTGCCGTGAAAAATCAGAAATAATACAAGGAAAACCCCTGTAATACTCATAATGAGCTTACGCCCGATTGATGAATCAATTAACCACATAGATTTTTATTTTAGTTTATAATTATGATTTCAAAAAATGTTAACTAATTCATATATTGCGAATTAGTGATAGTGTGTGTATCTGTTGAAAAGTCCTGCAAATTTAGTAAAATGTTTCGAAACAAGCAATAATTAAGGAAATTTTTCCACAATTAAATTTCAAGGTCGTTTAAGGTGTTGTAATAAAGATATTTAATGCAAAAACCGACTTTAGGAAAAATCCAAAAGTCGGTTTATATGCAATTTTAAATAAAAATGTAATCAATTAATAAGCATGATCATCACCGTTGATGTCAGCTATATCTGTGCGATTTTTTTCCATCGATCGCCATGCATGGAATATATATGCCAACACAAATGGAATTAAAACCGAAACAATAGTCATAGCTGTGAGTGTAAACTCGCTCGATGATGAATTGAAAATGGTAAGTGAGCTTTGTAAATCGGGTGTTGCAGGATAATACGATGTGTTATTGTAACCAGCCAGCAAAAGCAAACTACAAACAGTAACAATAGTACCAACACCTGTAAACCAGATTCCTTTTTTAAAGTTTTTATTGAAAACAGTGCCACCAATACCCCAAAGTACAGCAACTACACCTAGCAGGAATAAAACAAGTACAGCAGGCATTTCAATTAGGTTGAAAAAATATTTGTATTTTTCCATAAATACAACGCCAGTTTCTGGATTTACGGCAAAACCTTCGGCCAATAAAGTCCATATTACAAACGAAAGGAAAAAAACAAGGAATGGCAAGGCATTAACTAAAACGGCTTTACGCGATTGTTTTTCAAGGTTTTCGTTGCTTATTCGGTTTACAAAATACAAAGCAGCCGACGTGCGCGACAAAAAGAAAACAGCTAATCCAAGTAACCAATTACGAACATTTAATAATGCTTCTAAACCATGCCACTCGTTACCCCATTGACTAATTACAGGTGCTAATTGATTGGTTAAGTTGCCTTTGTTTACAATAAAGTCAGATCCTGTGAAAAATGTAGCTACAGCAGCACCAATTAATATTGTACCTAATAATCCGTTAATAAATAGAAATACTTGATAAGTAGTTTTACCATAGGTATTGCCTGGTTTTGAATGAAATTCGTATGATACTGCTTGGATAATAAAGCAGAATAGAATAGCCATCCAAACCCAATATGCTCCGCCAAAACTGGTAGAATAAAACAACGGGAACGAAGCAAAAAATGCACCACCAAATGTAACTAATGTTGTGAATGTATATTCCCACTTACGGCCAAGTACATTGATTAATATTCGGCGTTCGTCTTCGTTTTTTGTTAACGAAAATAGCATTGATTGTCCGCCTTGTACAAATAACAAAAAGGTCAGGATTCCACCTAAAAGTGAAATAATAAACCACCAATAATGTTGAAGAAATGAATATGTGAACATAATATTTTATTTTTTGAATTGTTTTTATTTGAAAATTAAGCGTTTCTAAAATTTCTAACTGCAAACTACTAACTGCAAACTACTTACTTTCCTCATGAGGTCCTTTTCCAATTTGTTTAACCAAAATTCGTACTTCGGCTACTAACAATGCTGTAAATAATGTCAAGAAAAGGAATAGTGTGATTTTAACCGACATTACCGAAAGGCCTGAAACAGAAGCTTTCAATGGTAAAACATCTTGTATGGTCCATGGTTGTCGACCTAATTCAGCTACAATCCAACCTAGTTGTGATGCTACATAGCCTAAAGGAATGCTAAGTAGAGCAATCCATAAAAACAAGTTTTGTTTTTCTAAAATAATATTTTTCTTAAAACTCATAAATGTGAATACACTGAATAGAGCTATGAAAAACATGCCCAAAATAACCATTAAGTGGAACGAATAAAATATTGAAGGAACATTTGGAATAGTTTCTTCGGGAGTTTCTAAATATCCATATCCAAAGTAATTGTAGTTAGCCATTAATGTGGCTTTGTGACTTGCAGCACTTACTGTATCTTTTTCGGCTAATGCTTTTTTATAATCATTTAATGCTTGTAAAGCTACTTTGCCACGAGCTTGTTTTTCGGTAAACGACAATTTATCACCTGTTTTTGATTCGTATCCACCTTTAATAATGTCGTTTACTCCTGGTACAAATGCATTAATATCTCTGTATGCAAGCAACGACAGTGCTTTTGGGAATGCAATTTTAAACGCAAAAGGATCTACACTGTCATTATAAGCCTTTTTGTCGCTACTTAAAACGCCAAATGCTACTAATTCAGCTCCATTTTGACCATCGTACAAACCTTCCATTGCTGCTAGTTTCATAGGTTGGTGTTGTGCTACATTGTATGCTGATCCATCGCCCGATAATGCAGTCAGAATAGAAGCAGTAAGTCCAAATATTGCTGCAACTTTAATGCTTTTTTTAGCAAAGTCAATATCACGTTTTTTTATTAAAAACCAAGCACTTACACCCAATACAAATAATGAAGCTACTATCCAGCTCGACCATACAGTGTGGAGGAATTTATTCAAAGCAAATGGAGAAAGTATTTCCCAAAAACTTACCATTTCGTTACGCACGGTGTCTGGGTTAAATTCCATACCTACAGGGTGTTGCATCCAAGCGTTGGCAACCAAAATCCAAAATGCCGAAAGTGTTGCTCCTAAAATTGTTAACCATGTTGAAACAAGGTGGAATTTCTTGCTTACTTTATTCCATCCAAAAAACATGATGGAAATAAATGTAGCTTCCATAAAAAAGGCCAAAATGCCTTCGATAGCTAGCGGGGCACCAAAAATGTCGCCTACAAACCAACTGTAGTTCGACCAGTTTGTGCCAAATTGAAATTCGAGAATTATGCCAGTGGCTACTCCAATGGCAAAATTCACTCCAAAAAGAGTCATCCAAAACTTGGTGACATGCTTCCACTTTTCGTCGCCAGTACGATAATAAATGGTTTCCATAATTGCCTGAATAATACCCAGCCCCAACGTAAGCGGCACGAAAATCCAGTGATACATGGCTGTAAGCGTAAATTGCGCTCTCGACCAGTTTACTAATGATACATCTAATAGTTCCATAAATTTTAAATCAGAATTTAATGTTAATTATTAAGCTTTATTAATCAATTCAGTTATTTTATAATGTGTATTTCTATGTCTATTTGGTGGCTTGTATATTCTTTAGTTGAATAATATGTGATTTTTAAGCATTAACTTTTCGAAGAATTTTTAATAGTTAAGATGAGTTTCTAAAAGCAAAGATACAATATATTTTGATATGTTTACAATTTTGTTGTATTTTTTTTATCCTAATAAATAAAAAACCTAGAATAGATTTGTTAAATGCTATTCTAGGTTTAAAAATGTTGTTTATACAGTTCTAGGAACTAAGTAATAGGAAAAAAATAATATCCCATTATGAAAATACTTTCAGTTATAGAGATAAAATAATGATGCTCTTTTTAACGTCTTTTGTACTTTTATTCGGTTGTTTAGCCCGCTAAACGCCCTCACATAAGTCCAAAATCCATTTCAAAATAGCTATCAAAAATTACGACATTATTTTCTTCCGATTACTTAAGTGTAATGCTATTTTGAATTTGGTATTTTTTCTTTTTTAATCAGATAATTAATAGTCGCATTAGGTTTTAAAATATTTTTCATACGTTCGTATGGAATCTGAACTTCAGTTATACCTAGGTAATAAGGGCCAATTTCGTAAGGATTAAAAACGTAATTCAAACTTTCGTCGGTAATGTAAAAATTGCCATTGGGCTTAATTGCATCAATCCAAAAATCTGTTTTCTCCAAATTTTTGATTGGCTTTATTCCTTTATCTTCATTGCACTGTTCAATAATACGCAATTTAATTAACTCGGTAAGTTTTGACACTGTATTTTTCAGAAACAAATCATTTTCGGTAATCAGTTTTCCTGTTTTTAGATTGAAATTATAATAATTAATTGTATTTAATCCATGTGCACCACCCATAAATACATAGCGGTTTATTCCATAAGAATAAATATTTTCGTCGTTTAATAACGAAAAACCATCCAAAATATGCTCATTGTTGAAGCTATAAAGCGATTTTTCGTCCATTTCGTTCAGTATCGGCTCATTGGTAAGTTTATATTCCTTTTTTAAATCCGACGCAAACTGCTGAATAATCGAATCGTTTGCATACTTGATATATTCAATGCCAAATAGGTTGCTAATAATTGTATTTCGAATGGTATCGAGTATGCTTTTATTGTCGAAACATACTGGAATTTCAACATTAAGTTCCAAATTTAGCGAACCTTTTGATGTGTCAGCAGCTAAATAATACTTTTCGATATCCGCTTTTTCAATGGTTCGAATAGTTTTTTGTTTACACGAAACAAGTGATATTATTGCTAAAGTGCATATAATTAGGTTTATACGACTAGTTTTCATTATTGTGTTACTTTATAGTTTTGGAACTGCAAATGTATAATTTTTAATGCGATAATTTTTAAAATAAACCTAAAAAACTGTATAATATTTTCAATCCGCTATTTTGCAACCTATATTTGTTGTTGATTACAATGAAAAAACTAAGCATTCATATAATTTCGTTTGTGCTGGCACTATTCTTTTTGGTGGCTGGTTCGGGTTTTAATGTTATAAAATTCTGTTGCGACATTTGCTCAGAACATGGAATTGAAGAGGTCACTTTAAAGTCATGTAGCTCTTTTCATCATCAGAAGAGTGATTGTTGTGAATCATCCGAAAATCATGAAAATGAAATAGATACAGATATTGCTTGTTCGGATGTAAATCATCAAACTGATGGAT
>CAIWIS010000656.1 GCA_903912795.1 uncultured Bacteroidales bacterium | reverse complement strand
AGCACCTGTTAGGTTGATAGTTCCTGATGTTTGAAGAACACCGGCAACAGTGATTGCTAAAGTGCCTGTATAAGCTTGCAATGTGCTTAAAGCAATACCAGAGATGTTTCCACCCGTTAACCAACCTGCAATAGCTACTTCAGGATATCGAGCAAATAACAAGTTACCAGGCAATTGTGTTCCAATAGAATAACCATTGAAATAAACACTGGCTAAAGTAGCTTCAGTTGAAGTAGAGCCAAAATAACTTTTAACAGATGCTGCATCAGTAAAAGTCAATATGCTGTTATAAGGTGCATAAGAATTTTGCGTAAGCATTAATCCGTTAAGATCAACAGCAATGCCGCCAGCCGATAAGACTGAGGGTACTACTGATACTACTTTTGAAAAAGGAATGGTACTCATTAAAATCTCCTAGGGTAAAAAGGTTTGGTCAATTGGCAATGGATTAATATTAATTTCCAATGCCGACTGCTGGTCTGTTGTAATAATCGGATTATATTGCAAATTTGCTTTTAATGACCATCTTTGTTCATATCTTTCCGAGCCATTGATTAATGGAATTTGTATTGCATTATCCGCATATAAAGGCTGTATGTTTGCGGGGAACATTTCAGTGCTGTATTCATCTCTAAATAATGCAATCGTTTCCATTACCCATTGTGAAGATAAATGACCATAAAAATCTAACTGAATAGTATATCGAGTAGGCGTTAAAATGGTTTTTAGCTGTGTATCGGAGAAATAATTATCTACATTAAAAGATAATCTATCTAACCCTGCATTGGTCATCACTACAAAGCCTTCAGGAGGCATAGAGACAAGGTTTTCTTGTCCTTGTATTACTGGTGTACCTGTAGGCAAGAACGTGCCAAAGAAGCTTACTAAGGCTGTAAATACATCTTGATCTGTTAAATCCATTGTTGTAGACATATTAGTTCTTTTGCAAGGTAACGATTACATGACACCAGTCAGGCCATGTTTCAACAACAGTTGTTATTAACCAAGTTTTATCACTTGTTCCTGGTACTTCTGGAAAAATTAATTCATCTCCACCCAATTGATCCGCTCTAACAACCGCAAGTGCATTTCCATACATATAAACACTACGCATCGTTACAACAATGTTTAAGCCATTGGTATGCGTTAAAGCTGAACTGCTTAACGCTTGAATATTAGCATCAATAGTTAAATTTATAAATTTAGGTAATCGCTTTCCTGCCGCATTAGTTGTATATCCATTCGACTGCTTCCAAGTAATTTTCGTATTTGGATTGGTTATTTGTGTAAACTTATTAACCATGCCTCTTAAATTCATACTGTAAACTCCGAACCTTTTTTATTTACAGCGTGATTAATGGATGATAATAAAATTCCATCATCTATTAATGGCTTATCATCACTACCAGCATCAACACCTGAATCAATATCACGAGCCGCTTTGCCAACAGTCTTACCGGTAATCGTTTCGCCTTCTTTTCGCCACTTTCTAAGCAATACAGTAATAGGACTTAATGCGGGT